>JANXFM010000204.1 GCA_024959975.1 Flavobacteriales bacterium | reverse complement strand
GAAACTTTCGATGAATGTACTTTTTCCAACACCCGGAACCCCCGTAATACCAATGCGAATTGATTTACCCGTTTTCGGCATGCATTTTTCCAGGATCTGTTGTGCTAATTCCTGATGTTCAGTTTTGGTGCTTTCAACCATAGTGATGGCTCTACCCAACATGCTGATGTCGCCATCGGCAAGTCCCTGAACATATTCCTCAGGGCTAAACGCTTTCTTTTTATGAGTTTCTTTAGGCTTTATCATGACTAAACATATTTTCTATGGATAGATTAAAAAGCTCTTTTAAACTTATGCCGTAGCATTGGGCTTGTTGCGGAATGATACTTTCTTCTGACAGACCAGGAATCGTGTTGATCTCTATTAAGAAAGCCTGTTTTTTTTCGATGATGTAATCCATTCGAACCATACCATTTAAGTTTAGTATGCGGTAAATGTTTTTACTTATCGATTGCACCTGATCTCTATTCTCATCACTTATTCTTGCCGGAGTAATTTCCTGAGCTTTCCCTTCGTATTTAGCTTCGTAGTCGAAAAAGTCATTTTCTGTGGCAATTTCTGTTAGAGGCAGAGCAATGAGCTCTCCTTCTTTTTCAATAACACCACAGGTAACTTCAGTACCATCCACAAAGGCTTCGATAATGACTTGTTCATCGTGTTTAAAAGCATCTTTTAGGGCATCTTCCCATTGATTTTCTTTAGAGACTTTAGAGATCCCAAAACTTGAACCCGCTCTATTAGGTTTTACAAAACAAGGTAGTCCAATTTTTTTTTGGATTGCTTCAAGATCGTACTCAGCATCTTTATTGATAAGATCTGCTTTGGCACTGGCGATATTGAATTGCTTCAAAAGGGCATTACACATAGCCTTGTTAAAGGTGATGGCAGATTCAAAGCTGCCACAGCAATTGTAAGGGATGTTTAGCAAGTCAAAATAGCTCTGTAAAACTCCATCTTCACCGGGAGTACCATGAATAGCCATAAACACCCCATCAAAACAAATCTTACGACCGTCTGTTGAAAATGAAAAATCATTTTTATCAATAGGATAGGTTTGCTCGTTATGGATTACATGCCAATCCGTACCTTCAATATGTACCCGATAAGGAGTGTATTTATTGGTGTCGATATGCTGAGATACAACCTCGGCACTTTTTAAGGAAATGGCTATTTCTGAGGAATCTCCTCCTCTAAGAATGGCTATGTTTTTCTTCATGTAAAAAGAAAGTTAAAAATCGAAAGTTAAAGATTAAAAGTTAAAGATTGAAAATTAAAAGTTGAAGATTGAATTTGCTCTACCACCAACCACCAACTAACAACCACCAACTACCAAGTAAAACTCCTAAAAGTCGTAGAAACTCTTACGTTTGTTAAGCTTCAGGTCTTGCAGTATGGATGATTTTACGTTGATGCTGAGGTTGTAGCTTTGGTGGAATCCGAAAGGAATCCAGTTGAATCGCATTTCCCAGCAATGCAGGTCTCTGTAAAAGTCGAGCGAGGTGTAAGAGATGTCTTTAGCATCGAAATCGTAGCCCGAATGGAAACCGATTTTCCATTTTTCCGTCAGGCGGACGTTTCCTCTAATGTTAAAGGTTTGTCGAACGGTTTTCTCCAATCCGGGTTTACTGTAACTGTATTTGTAATCCAGGCCGATATCCCATGGGACGTTAAAGTCCACGTAGTCGTCAGACCTGTCTTGTATCATATTCCACTGTTCTTCAGAAGTATTTTGAGGTCGTTTTACAGACTTAGAGTTGTTTGAGTTTTTAAGACTCCAATTCACAGAGAAGCTAAAGTTGGTTATTCGTCCTAATGAGAGTTGGTCCTTCCAGGCATACTTATGAATTCTGTAGCCATTTTCATCCATTTGGTAAGGATTTATGGAGCCATTAAACTTAATGCTCATTTTAGGCAGTAACTCTGTTCTACCTGTAAAAGTTAGGTTTGACAACTTGAACGAGTCGGCAGCAAGGTTGTAGTTTCCTCTAAAGTTCAGGCTTTTGAACAGAGCGATCTTTTTGTATTCAGCAATGCTGTCGTTTAAATTGCGGACTTTTAATTCCACATTATTGTCGATACTTAAACTAATATTACCCGATTTTCCCGAAGGGGCAGTGCTGTAAATTCCTTCATTGTAATACGAATACATTTGTTCGTTTCCGAGCGTATCAATGGTGGTCCAATCGTAATAGCCCCATTTTTCCTCACTAAAGTCCGGTCGGTAGGTGAAAGATAAACTTGGACTAATGACGTGTCTGATGGCTTTAATTTTTTCAGATTTAAATGAGTACAGACCATAAATCTTTGTGTTCAACCGAAAGCTGGTGTTGAAATCTCTTACGGCACGCATACCACCAATAGTGTCTTTTTCTACATAAAGCAATTCTTCATTCCAGGACTTTTCAATGCGATTAAAATACCAACGTTCTGTGTAATTGGCTGAAGGGCTCACATTAATGTATTTAAATAGTTTGAAAGAGCTGCTGATCGGAATTTTGTGTTGAATACCGTATTTCATTTGGTCTATTGTTTCCCTTCTAAACAAAAGACTATCGGTAGTTTCAATTTGGTTTTTTGCATGGGCAGCGTAAGTCATACTAATCTTCTCATACCATTTTTGTTTTCCTGATGCCTGTTTTCTTTCGAATGGATTAATCCTGTTCATGCTAAAAGCAAGGTCCGGTAAACTTAAGCTAACTGAATTGTTTAGTGTATTCTGGTTGTGGCGCAGGTTAGCCGAAAGGTTAAAGGGTTTGTCCGGCCAGGAGTAGTTGTAGGAAACGTTAGAGCTAAGTGTGTTTTTTAAATAATCGTTGCTTTTGTAGGAGTTCATTTTGTTGAAACTGCTCGAACCTGCATTTACTTTTGCACTAAAACGTTTGTTCGGATGCGCTTTAGGGTCTTGTTTGTGCGTCCAGTTAATAAAGAAGTCTCTTTTGTCTTCAAAATTGGATAATCCCTTTTCACCCAATAGGTTTTTTGAGTAGCTAAGACTAAAATTCCCACTGTATGCGTAGCGTTTTTTGTAGGCACTTTGAGTTTTTAATTTCCACGAACCCAAGGTGTAAATGTCCCCTTTTAGAGCTAAGTCCATATGCTCATTGACGGAGAAATACCAACCACCGTTTCTAAGGTAATAACCACGGTTCGTTGAATGTCCGTATGTTGGCATGATCAAGCCTGAGCTTTGTTTGCCTTGTATGGGAAAGAAGCCGAAAGGAATAAATAAAGGCGTTGGAATGTCTGCAATAACCAAGTTTGCAGGACCACTTACGATTTTATTGTCAGGAATAATCTTTAGTCTTTTAGCACCTATGTAGAAGTGTGGTTCTTCAGCAGAACAAGTCGTGTATTTACTTTGTTCAACGAACATAGAGTTGTCGGCACTCTTTTTGAGTTGATCTCCATGAATGTACCCTTCGCCATCCTGGGTTTTCATGCCTTTGATCTTTCCTTTTTTACTATTGAAGTTGTAAAGAATGCTTTCACAGTGGTAGGTGTTGTCTCCTTCTTTAAAAATGGGTTTGCCAATAATTTTTCCTGTGCTATCAGGTAATCCAACAGCGTAAACTGTGTTATCGTTCCAATTTAGAATGATGTGCTCTGCCTGAAGCTCTATGTCCTCATAGTTTACTTGTGCCTGATGATAGAGCAGTACTTTTTTACCTTGAAGATCAATAATACTTGAGTCTGTTGCAAAGTATTGCACTTCAGAAGCTAAGAAGGCTGATGCTTTTGCAGTAGTATCCTGTTTTACTTGCTGTGCTACGGCAGATAAGGCTGTTGAACACCATAGAATTAAGCTTAAAAGGAGACTATGTATGGACTTTTCTGACAAAAGTGATTTTTATTTTTATTTTTGTTCTGACTAACAAAGCAAAACTAACTAAAAAAAGCTACTTAAGGTGAAACGAATCATAGCGATATTTCTTGCACTTTACTCCATACCCGTTTGGTCGTATTTGTTTTCTGCAGATTACAGCGTAGCACTTAAGAAGGTTATTATTGATGCGGGTCATGGTGGTAAGGATCCCGGTAATTTAGGTACGGGAAGGTATGGTGCTCAGGAAAAGGATGTCGTACTTGATGTTGCTCTGCAGTTAGGAGCTTACATCAACGAAAATATGCCCGATGTAGAAGTTGTTTACACACGCGATAAAGATGTATTCCCAAAGCTTTATGAGCGTACAGCTCTGGCGAATAGAGAAAAAGCAGATTTGTTTATTTCCATTCATTGCGATGCTTTTACGGATTCTCAGGCTCATGGTTGTTCTTCTTTTGTTGTGGGGGTGAATCATGGTAAGCAATCCAGAGTAGCAATTAAAGAAAATCCTGTGATAACCACAGAAGAGGATAAGTTGAATTATGGGAATTTTAATATTCACAGTCCGGAATATCAGATCGAAGTGTCTTTGTATCAGAAAATGTACGAGAAAAACAGTCTTTTGTTGGCCGATAAAATTCAAACACAATTTAGAGAACGGGTAAATCGTAGAGATCGAGGGGTGAAACGTGAACCTTTGTACGTGACCAGTAGAGTAGCAATGCCTTCTGTTCTTGTAGAATTAGGGTTTTTAACCAATCCGAAGGAAGAAGATTTTTTGAATTCAGAACAAGGTAAAACCTACATGGCATCAGCACTGTATCGTGCGTTTAAAGAATACAAAAATGAGCAGGAGGGTGTCATTAATGATGTACAGGAAGTGCGTGATATCATTTCCGGAGAGGTAGCGCAAAAAGTTGTATCTCCAAAAGGGCAAGCTGAGGAAACGACCTATCTGGCAGTTCAGGTTTTTAGTGCTTCTAAGAAATTGAAAAAGAAAGCACTTAAAGACTTAAAAGATCCTTTTTACATTATCGAGAATAATGTTTACAAATACTTTAGTGGTCGTTATGCTGATTTAGAGGCAGTTAAGACGCACCAAAAGGAACTCGTAAGCCGGGGTTTTAATGATTGTTTTGTAGTAGGTGTGCATAATAATGTTAAGGTTGATATTTTTAAGGCCATAGAACTCCTTAAATAATTTGTATTTTTGAATTTCATAATGGAAAATAAATGAGATACAGTAAAGAATTAGTAATAGGATTAACTACAGTAGCTACCGTTATTGTCTTCACCTGGGGTTACAATTTTCTAAAGGGGAAGAATGTTTTCAAAGCTAAACAAGATTATTATGCTTTTTATGAGCATGTACATGGTTTGGAAGTTGGTCAGCCCGTAACGATTAATGGGTACAAAATTGGTCAGGTAACCGAAATTACTTTTGATGTTTCTTTCGGAGGACCCTTATTAGTCGGATTTCACATCTCAAAACCCATAGATTTTAGTAAGGATACGAAAGTAATAATTTACGATATGGATATTATGGGTGCTAAAGGATTGCAATTTGAACCCGGCAGCTCAGAAGTATTGGCTGTTTCAGGCGATACACTTCAAGGTGATATTCAAATTTCTTTGACTGAACAGGTAACCAAACAATTTGTTCCAATAAAAGCCGGAACTGAAAAATTGATTAGTGTACTAGATTCAACATTAAGATCAATAACTATTCTTACTGAAAAGGCCAGCCATCTTATTGAAGTTAATCATCAAAGTATTACCAGTGCGGCAGGTAACATAGATACCCTGTCAGAGACTTTAAATGCACGGCGAAAAGATTTTGAAGCGATACTGGGCAATATGAAATCGTTTAGTAAAGACCTTGCAGATAGTGATGTTTCGCAAACGATTTCTCAAGTGGATGAGACGATGAATAATTTAGATCTTGTTTTAACAGATATTAATTCAGGCAAAGGAAGTTTAGGTAAATTTGTAAAAGACGGCAAATTGTACATGGAAATGAGCGAGTCGATGTCGCAATTAGAATTGTTACTCGAAGATCTGCGTGAACATCCGAAGCGTTATGTCCATTTTTCACTTTTTGGTCGTAAAGAAACTCCGGTAGATACAATAAATTAAGCATACAATAAATGTAAACATACATGGGAATTTCTAATCTCATTTTTGCTCTATGTGTAGGAGCGGCAGCTTTCCTTTTTGGAAAGAATGTCATTAAGATCAAGCGTAATATTATGTTAGGTCGGGATATTGATCGCTCTGATCGTTCTTCAGAACGTTGGAAGACTATGGCTCGTGTTGCATTAGGGCAATCTAAAATGGTGGTCAGACCTGTAGCGGGATTTTTACATATTTTGGTTTACCTGGGTTTTGTTATCATTAACATTGAAGTTTTAGAAATTGTTATTGACGGGCTTTTGGGTACGCATAGAGTTTTTGCTTTTATGGGTGGTTTTTATGATTTCTTAATCGGTTCGTTTGAAATCCTTGCATTATTAGTTCTTGTATCATGTGTCATTTTTCTGATTCGAAGAAATGTGGTGCAGATAAAGCGCTTTGTGATGAAAGAAATGGATGGGTGGCCAAAAACGGATGCCAATCTGATCTTGATCTTTGAAATCTTATTAATGAGTGCATTTTTGTTAATGCAGGGAGCTGATCTAACGCTTCAGAAATTAGGGGCAGCACATTACATACAGGCAGGGGCTTACCCGGTTAGTTCATTTTTAGCTTCATTATTCGATGGTATGAGTATGGAGGCTGTGCTTGGCTTCGAGAGAGGCTTTTGGTGGTTCCACATTTTAGGGATTTTAGGTTTTTTAAATTACCTGCCTTATTCAAAACACTTTCATATCATATTGGCTTTTCCCAATACGTATTATTCAAAACTGGAACCTAAGGGTGCTTTTACGAATATGGAGTCTGTGACGAAAGAAGTGCAAATGATGATGGATCCAAATGCCGATTCGTTTGCAGCTCCGGCTGAAGGTGTAGCGGATGAGGAACCTCAACGATTTGGTGCTAAAGATGTGAACGATCTGAATTGGGTGCAATTGATGAATGCTTATTCTTGTACCGAATGTGGTAGGTGTACTTCAGAATGTCCTGCAAATCAGACCGGGAAATTACTTTCTCCACGAAAAATTATGATGGACACACGCGATCGTCTTGAAGAATACGGAGCGAATTTAGATGCAAAGGAAAAGAATCCTGATGATGGTAAATATTTATTAGACAATTACATCACCCGTGAGGAGTTGTGGGCTTGTACTTCGTGTAATGCATGTACGCAAGCATGTCCGCTAAACATTGATCCACTTTCTATTATTCTCGATATGAGAAGATATTTAGTGATGGAAGAGTCTGCCGCCCCTACAGAGTTGAATACGATGTTTACTAATGTAGAAAATAACGGTGCACCATGGCAATTCTCTGCTATGGATCGTTTGAACTGGAAAGACGAAGCCTGATATGGAAAATACGACAAGGATACAGGTGCCAACGATGGCAGAGATGATGGCGAAAGGAGAAAGTCCTGATGTTTTATTTTGGGTAGGCTGTGCCGGTAGTTTCGATGATCGAGCGAAAAAGATTACAAAGGCATTTGTTAAAATTTTAAATCATCTGGATTACAAGTTCGCCGTTCTGGGAACGGAGGAATCTTGTAGTGGTGATCCTGCAAAAAGAGCCGGAAATGAATTCTTATTTCAAATGCAGGCCATGGCAAACATAGAGGTGATGAATGCCTATGAAGTGAAACGCATTGTGACTACATGTCCGCACTGCTTTAACACACTTAAAAATGAATATCCTGAATTGGGAGGACATTTTGAGGTGATACACCATACACAAATGCTTCAGTCTTTAATCGACGAAGGCCGTTTGACTGTTGACGGTGGGGTGTACAAAGGAAAGAAAATAACGTTTCATGATCCTTGTTATTTAGGAAGAGCTAATGAAGTGTATCAGGCACCACGTTCTTTAATCCAAAATTTGGATGCAGAGCTGGTAGAAATGAAGCGATGCAAATCGAGAGGTTTTTGTTGTGGTGCCGGTGGTGCTCAAATGTTCAAAGAACCGGAAAAGGGGAGTAAAGATGTGAATATTGAGCGTACTGAAGAAGCTTTGGAGACAAAACCGGATATCATTGCTACGGGCTGTCCTTTTTGCAATACCATGATGACGGATGGAGTTAAGAATAAAGAAAAAGAAGAACAGGTGAAAGTCTTGGATCTAGCCGAGATGATTGCCACAGCAAAAGATTTGTAATATGTGGGTAAATTTTGACGAATTATCTTTAGATAGCAGCGTTTGGGTGTTTCAATCAGATCGGGTTTTAGCAGCCGAAGAGCAAAATTCTATTGATCATCATTTGAAGAGTTTTGTAGAGCAATGGTCAACACATGGTGCTAATATGCACGCTTCGCATGTAATTTTACACAACTGTTTTGTTGTAGTGGCTGCCGATGAGCAAAAACAGGCTGCTTCGGGTTGTTCGATAGATTCTTTTACCGGTTTGTTTAAAAAGTTTGGAGAACAATACAATTTGTCGTTTTTCGACCGGTTTTCTGTTGCTCGTAAATCGAATAGCGAAGTTGTAATAAGTGCTTTAAACGACTTTAAAAAGCTGATTAAGGAGGGTGTTGTAACTGAGAATACCATCGTGTTTAATAACCTTGTTGCTACAAAAGAAGATTTGTTGAATAAATGGGAGCTTCCTCTTAAAGAGTCCTGGCAAAAAAGGTACTTGTAGGTATTAGGTACTAGGTACTAAGTACTAGGTAGGATGAATTTATAATTGATAACTGTCAATTATAAATCCATGTATTGTTTAAAAGCTCCCTGAAAATACAATTCTGCTTCTTTTTGTATTTGATCTTTCTGTAGAGGGTCATTGACATGATGCTCAATAATCTTCTGGTAATCTTCAGAAAAGGCATAATAACCATCCGTATTTATCAATCCAAAACCTCTGTGGAATGCATAAGGAATAGCTGGTTTAACAGAGGTGTTAAACAGATCTCTACCCCAGTGGTAATTTGTGTGATCAGTTTGCAGTTGTTTTAAAAGTGTTGTGCTAATGTCAATATGAGATCCCATATGATCATGAATACTTCCCTGATAGTTCTTTTTTAGAACCTCACCATACCAAAGCATAGGAACTTTAAATCGTTCTTTTTGTGCAACTCTCCATTCTCTCGGTGAGTTGTGGCTATGATCGGCCACAAAGACGAATAAGGTGTTTTCATACCAGTCTTCCTCCTTAACTCGCTTCATAAATTCCCCCAAACATTGATCGGAATAAGCTACTGAATTGACATATTTATCGGCTTTACTATTAAAAGATAATTTATGCTCCGCAGGGAAGTCGTAAGGGGAGTGAGAGCTTCCTGTAAAGAGTGTGCTCATAAAGGGTTGTGGTAAGTCTGCTAACTCTTTTTTAAACTGAGAAAATAGATGTTCATCATGCACACCCAATCTACCGGCAGGCAAGTCCATGTAATTTTCTCGATCTTTTACCAGATCAAATTCTTGAGAAAGTAAATAACTTTTTATGTTTCCAAAAGTAAGTTGTCCACCATAAAAAAAAGAAGAATGGTATTGTTTTAATGATTTATTCAGGCAAGGTAATTTTCTAGATTTATCTACTTGATTAATAATTGCAACGTAAGGAAATACTGGGAAAGAAGAAAAAATAGATGATATTCCCTGATCCGAAGTCCAGCCATTGGAATAGAAATCTGTAAAAAGCAGTCCGTCTTTTTCTAATTCCTTAAAATGAGGGGTAATACCTTTTAAGCCCCCTAAACTCTCAATATTATCTGCCGACCAACTTTCCAGGATAATAAAAACAATGTTTGGGTTTTTTATTTTCAACACCGACATCGTAGTGTCATTTTTGCCTTGTAACAATTCCCTGGTGTATGCTTCAGATTCGTTATCAGAATACTTTTTATAGGGATTCCCTTTAAAACTACTTTTACTTTTTACAGCACTTTGTATTACATTCCAGTTGGGGTTTACAGTCACATCATTAAGTATGATGTGTTTAGAGAAATATGCATTACTTGTATTGAGTGGTACATCACCCCAACCACCCCTGATTACAAGCAAAAGTATTCCCAGTACAATGGGTAGTTTGATTGTTTTTATTAAATGGTTTTTTCTTTCAGCAAAAAAATCTTGATGTACAGCTCTTTTGTAAAGTTTAATAAATACAAAAGCAATAATCAGAGAAAATAAAACGACCATGTAATTATGCAAGCTAGCCGTTAAAAACACCTCGGAAGGATTTTTAAAATGACGAATTGCTGTAAAATTTAACTTGGTACTCCATTCTTCATACAGAGCGATCTCACTCCCGATAATTAAAGCAGTAATAAGAATAAAAAAGCTGTTTACAACGAATATGCTTTTACTGATAAAGCGATTGAATTTGCTTTTTACTACAAAAGAGTTTACAAATAATAAAATGACAAATATTACAGATAGGTAAGCAATAAAGGACAGATCAAGTGCAAATGATTTTGGTAGTATTTGGGCTAATTCAATAAATGAAAAAGAAGAAAATTCCTCATAATAAAACGCAATAAAAAACAGACGATTTATGAAAAAATACAACAGCCAAAAAATTAATAGCTTAACGAAATATTTGATCTTGTTCATTTTCTACTTTTTTACTTACATCCTTTTTATTAACTCTAATATACTTTTGTTATTTCTATTTTATCTTAATAGAAGACAAAAAAAAAGGTTGTCTCAACGAGACAACCTTTTTTAATATTATTAATCTAGTTTACCTTCTTAGAAGAATAAGCTAAAGCTAACACCTAAGTTAAAGTCAGTACCTTTAAGGTCATGAGATTCAACGATACGGTCAGCTGAGTTGTATTCTTTGCTTTCTCCGTTCATAAACA
>JANXFM010000089.1 GCA_024959975.1 Flavobacteriales bacterium | reverse complement strand
TTACGGATGGTACCTTCGGCTGCTTCAGCAGGGTTGGTAGCACCAATTAAAGTACGGAAGTCCTCAACAGCATTCTCCTTTTCTAAAATAGCCGATACAATAGGACCCGAAGTCATGTATTCAACCAACTCTCCAAAGAAAGGTCTTTCTGCATGAACCGCATAAAACGCTTCGGCATCTGCCTTCGTTAATTGAGTCATTTTCATTGCCACAATACGAAATCCAGCAGCATTGATCTTTTCTAAAATAGCTCCGATGTGTCCGTTTTGAACTGCATCAGGCTTAAGCATGGTAAATGTTCTGTTCGTTGCCATTGTCTTGTTTTTATTAGGCGCGAAATTAAGTAAAATCTTTGAGAAATCATTAAATTTGCCACTTATGAAAAATCACAACTACGAAGCATTACAAGAGGAGCTTGAAAAGCAACCTAACATACTGATTACCACACACCGTGGTCCCGATGGCGATGCAATGGGTTCATCACTGGCATTATATCAGGTTCTTAAAGCACAGGGATATGAGGTGTCTGTGGTTGTTCCCAATAGTTATGCTAAGTTTTTAAACTGGTTGCCTTGTAATGAAGATGTACTTGAATTTGAAGGAAACGAAGAAAAAGCACAAGCTTTAATTGATGCAGCAGAATTAATTTTCTGTTTAGACTTCAACGATTTACGTAGAACCGATATGATGTGTGAAGCCTTAGAAAGCGCTTCTGCAAAATATGTGATGATCGACCATCATCAGGAACCAAGTGATTTTGCAGACTTCATATTTTCAGTTCCTATCGTTTGTTCTACCGCACAACTGATTTATGAATTTATCGATCAAATGGGTTGGAAAGAATTATTAACCCTGGATATTGCCAAATGCATTTACACAGGATTGGTAACCGACACCGGATCCTTCCGCTTTTCATCAGTAGACACAAGAACACACGAAATTGCTGCCAACTTAATAGATCTGGGGCTTGAGCAGGCAGATATCCACCAAAAACTTTTCGATAACAATAAAGAGAGTAGACTGAAATTGCTGGGTTATTGTTTAAGTGAAAAATTAGAAGTCCTTCCGGAATACCACACAGCGGTAATGAGCTTGAACAGAGAAGAATTAGATCGATTCAACTTTGTCAAAGGCGATACAGAAGGATTTGTGAATTATGCTTTATCTATTGATGGTGTTGTGTTTACAGCCTTCTTTGTAAAATACGATGATAAAGTAAAAATATCCTTCCGTAGTTTAAATGATTTCCGTGCCAATCTACTCTCTAAAAAGTACTTTGATGGTGGTGGACATATCAACGCCGCCGGAGGGATATTTGAAGGTAGCTTAGAAGATGCTATTGCTAAATTCAAAGAGGTTTTACCCGAATATAAAAATGAGCTCTTAGCCAACTGCTAAACTTTGTTAAAACAAAAAAAACGAGTAAGAAATAAAGTATCTTCGCCACTATAAATTAACACTTAACAATTAAAAAGATGAAAAAAGTAATTTTCTTTTGCGGATTATTATTCGGATTAGGAGCGCAGTCTTGTACTTCAAAAGCTGATCAGCCCGTAACAGTTGATAAAATTGAGAAAAAAGAAGAAATTCTAAACCCAAAGTCTATAAAAGACAACGGGTTATTTGCTCAAATCAATACAAATAAAGGAATCATCAACATCGTTCTTGAATTTCAAAGAACACCCTTAACCGTTGCCAATTTTGTTGCTTTAGCAGAAGGAAGCATGGAAAATGATGAAAAAGAAACGGGTGTTCCCTACTACGATGGGTTAAAATTCCACAGAGTAATTAAAGACTTTATGATTCAGGGTGGTTGTCCACAAGGCAATGGATCAGGAGATCCAGGTTATAAATTTGCAGATGAATTTCATGCCGACCTAAGCCATTCAGGACCCGGAATTTTATCTATGGCCAATTCAGGACCAACAACAAATGGTTCTCAATTTTTTATTACCCATAAAGAAACAGCCTGGTTGGATGGCAAACACTCCATTTTCGGTCATGTAATTGATTCTGTTTCTCAGGAAGTCGTAAATGCGATTGAAAAAGATGATTCTATTATTTCTGTTAAGATCTTAAGAAATGGTCGTTTGGCAAAGAAATTCGATGCGCCAAAAGTATTTGTTGAAGCACAAGCTGAATTAGAACGTATTGCTGCAGAAAAAGCAGCTGCAGAAAAAGCAAAATTAGCCGAACTTACAGCTGGTGCAACAGAAACAGCTAGTGGCTTAATGTATGTAATACACAAAGAAGGTAATGGTGTTAAGCCGGAAGCCTCTCAGGTAGTAAAAGTACACTACAAAGGAAGCCTGGCCGATGGTACTGTTTTCGATTCTTCCTACGACAGAAACCAACCCATCGAATTCCCTATCGGTACAGGAAAAGTTATTCCGGGATGGGATGAAGGGATTGCTTTACTATCTGAAGGCGCAAAAGCAACCTTAATTATACCTTCTCACCTGGCTTATGGTGAAAGAGGTGCAGGTGGAGTGATTCCTCCAAATGCAACTTTAGTTTTTGAAACAGAATTGATTGAAATCGTTAAATAAAACAAACACAGATGAAAGACGGATTATACGCCGAAATTCAAACGAACAAAGGAAACATTCTTTTGTCTTTAGAATTTGAAAAATGTCCAATGACCGTTGCTAACTTTGTTGGTTTGGCAGAAGGGAAAATTCCAAACCAGGAAAAAGAAGATGGTGTTCCTTACTACGATGGCTTAAAATTCCATCGCGTTATTGACAACTTTATGGTTCAGGGCGGATGTCCTAAAGGATCGGGAGTTGGTGGTCCAGGATACAACTTTCCGGATGAATTTCACCCGGATCTAAAACATACCGGTCCCGGAGTATTGTCTATGGCCAATGCAGGTCCTGCTACCAATGGATCTCAATTTTTCATTACGCATGTGGCTACCGATTGGTTAGACAACAAACACACCGTCTTTGGAAATGTAATCGAAGGAATGGATGTGGTGAACGCCATTGTTCAAGATGATATGCTTGAGAAAATCAACATCAAAAGAGTTGGTGATGCCGCAACAGCATTTGATGCCCCTACCCTTTTTGCAAACGAAGTAAACAATTTCGAAACTAAGGAAAAAGACAAGGAAAAAAATGCCGCTTTGGCCTTAAAAAAGCAAATTGAAGAAAAATACCCAAATTCTCGTACGACTGAATCCGGCTTAATTATCGCCAATGAAGTTGAAGGTGCGGGAATGGATGCCATCGTTGGAAAAACCGTTTCTGTACACTACACAGGTCGACTTATGGATGGTACCGTATTTGATTCTTCTGTAGAGCGAGGAGAACCTATTGACTTTCCTTTAGGAGCCGGAAGGGTAATTAAAGGATGGGATGAAGGAATTTCTCAACTTAAAGTAGGTGGAAAAGCAACCTTTGTAATCCCTTTCCACTTAGCATACGGAGAAAGAGGACATCCACCTGTAATTCCCGCTAAAGCTACTTTAGAGTTTGATGTGGAATTGGTAGATGTGAAATAAATTCACCAATAAAATTCTATAAAACCCCACTTTTCGGTGGGGTTTTTGTTTAGGTACAATTTGCATATATTTACGCTTTGATAGTGAAAACAACAACGACAATGAATAAATATTTACTTTTATTAGCTTCAGCTTTGTTGCTCAACGTGAATTCATCTTTTGCTCAAAAGAAAACAGAAGCTGAAGAAACTTCCAAATTGATTGCAGGGCCTATGCTTTCGTATATCGATAATTACCATGCTCAGATGTGGCTTCTAGTGTCTAAAGAAACTAAAGAAGTAACCATTAAATTGGAAAACTTTGATGAGGATAGAAACCAGGAATTAGTTTTTGATATCACCGACCCTATGAGTCATAACAACTCCGGTAGATATAACCTACACATTTCAGATTATAATAATGGTGATGAAATTCCTATTGTTTTAACGCTGGATGAATTAATTCCCGACATTGAATACAATGTACAGATCTACTTAGATTCCGTTTTAGTTGAAGAAGAAATGGATATTTACACGCCACGTAACTACTTAGCAGATATTTATTTCCTTTTGGGACACGACCTTAATTTATCTGATGAGAATGACGCCGGAGATGGAATCCTGGATGCCATGGCTGAGGTAGAATCTGACTTTATGGTTTGGATGGGAAATAATGTTTACTTCAACGACGAGGAAGCCGATTCATTTAAGAAGATGCTCGAAAAATATAAATCTGTAAGAAAACGTGAAAAGGTAAATAACTTCATGAAGTTAATGCCACATATCGCTACCTGGAACAATATGGATTTTGGCCTAAACACTTCTGACACACGCTTTGCATTAAAAGACTCTACTTTAATGGCATTTAATTTATTTTGGCCTAATGCCCCTAAAAAATCATACAATTATACGTTCCGTGACTATGGTGTGTACAAACGTTATGATTATGAAGATGTAGAGATCTTTATGTTGGATAACCGCATGTTTAAAACACCTTTAAACCAGGATAATCCTCAGTTCTTAGGACCAGACCAAATAAATCGTTTCATCAACGAAATTATGGCTTCTAATGCGGCGTTTAAATTTATTATTTCAGGAAACAGTGTTTTATCTGAAGGAAAAGATGATGAACCATTTACAGACTACGTAGAAGAATACGAGGAGTTAATGCGTAGATTACATCTTTCGCGCATTAACGGTGTTGTATTTGTTACCGGTGACACAGATGATGCAGAATTACTTAAAGAAGAACGCGAATATGGATATCCATTATATGAATTAAAATTCCCCGGCTTAAGTGCTGATGGAATGTTAGATGGGAACTTTGCACGTGTAAAAGTTGAAGGCGATTACCGAAAGCGTATTTGCACCCTTCAGGTGTATGATGAATCAGGTAAAGAAGTTTTCAAAAAGAGAATTCATCAAACAGAAATTTCTTACTAAGAAACTAAAAAGCCTCAAATTTGAGGCTTTTACTTTTTTTAATCCTCAAACTCCGAGGTAAAATGAAATTTCACTTCCGGGAATTTCTGTTCTGCCATTTGTATGGTAAATGCCGAATCGGCTAAGAAAACATCTCTCCCAAACTTATCAACAGCCATAGAACGATACTTCACTTTCTTGAATTCTTCCAGTTGAGCTTTATCATTGCAAGAAATCCAACAAGCTTTATGTACGTTGTGGTTTTCGTAAGTACAGGAAGCTCCATACTCATGTTTTAAACGATATTGTATCACTTCAAACTGAAGCGCCCCAACCGTACCAATTAATTTACGACCGCTAGTTTTCATGGTAAATAACTGAGCTACCCCCTCGTCCATCAACTGATCAACTCCTTTGGCTAATTGTTTCGACTTCATCGGATCGGCATTGTTTACATATCGGAACATCTCCGGAGAAAAACTCGGAATCCCTTTGTAATGAATGACTTCACCTTCGGTTAGGGTATCTCCAATTTTAAAATTTCCGGTATCATGAAGTCCCACAATATCTCCCGGAAAAGCCTCTTCAACAATAGATTTCTT
Organism: Flavobacteriales bacterium; assembly: GCA_024959975.1. Taxonomy (GTDB): domain Bacteria; phylum Bacteroidota; class Bacteroidia; order Flavobacteriales; family UBA7430; genus JANXFM01. The sequence goes on along the minus strand of JANXFM010000089.1, from coordinate 2,691 downwards.
CTCGGCCATAAACGCCGTCGGGCTTGAGAATTTCATATTCCGATCCAATCGAATGTGTTTGTAGTTTGTATTCCTGTGAAACTTTCCGGAAACAATTTTAACAAATGCCAGACGATCTCTGTGTTTCGGATCCATATTGGCGTGGATCTTAAAAATGAAGCCCGTGAATTTATCTTCATAAGGATCAACAAGTCTTTCTTCCGATTCTTTAGGAAGTGGAGAAGGTGCAATATCTAAAAAGCAATGCAAAAGTTCCTGTACCCCAAAGGTATTAATGGCAGAGCCAAAAAACACCGGCGACACATCTCCCTTTAGATAAACTTCTCTGTCAAATTCCGGATAAACCGATTCAACCAGCTCCACCTCTTCCCGAAGCATTTCGGCATCTACACCACCAATTTGATGGTCGAGTTCAGCATCCGAGATATCAGAAATAGCGACTGTTTCCGAAACGCGTTCGGTAGAATTAGGTGTGTAAAGAATAAGGCTCTTTTCGTACAGGTTGTACACCCCTTTTAGATCCGCTCCCATACCAATTGGCCAGGTTAAAGGACGCACTTTAATACCCAACTTACCTTCTATTTCATCCAACAGATCAAAAGCATCTTTACCAAATCGATCCAACTTGTTGATGAATACGATGATTGGCGTTTTACGCATTCTACAAACCTTAACCAGCTTTTCAGTTTGCGGCTCCACACCTTTGGCAACATCGATTACCACAATAACCGAATCTGCAGCCGTTAGGGTACGGAAAGTATCTTCAGCAAAATCCTGGTGACCGGGCGTATCAAGAATATTTATTTTCTTTCCTAAATACTCAAAGCCCATCACCGAAGTAGCTACCGATATCCCTCTCTGACGTTCGATTTCCATAAAGTCGGAAGTGGCTGTTTTTTTGATCTTATTAGATTTTACAGCTCCGGCCACATTAATGGCACCTCCATACAAAAGGAGTTTTTCGGTAAGCGTTGTTTTACCGGCATCGGGGTGTGATATGATGGCGAAGGTTCTCCTGCGCTCTATTTCTTCTTCAAACTTCATTAGCAAATTCTGATCAGCGTTTCAGCAAATTCAATTTTGTCTCCTTTGCGCAATTTTAATCGCTTGCGGGTATCAACCTCACCATTGTAACGTACAAGTCCCTCTGTGATCAAGCTATTGGCCTGACCACCACTTTCTACAAGAGCTAAAATTTTTAATAATTTATTGAGTTCTATAAACTCTTTTTCCAATGTAAACTCCAGTTCCTGCATCGATTTTAACTTAAGAATTGCAAAGATATTTAAATTGAGAGGATGGACTGTTTTTACGATTTATTTTCACGAAAAAATTATCTTTGTTCGAATTTCAAATACGAACAATGAGGATCCTAAGTTTTATAGTTGGTTTGTGCTGTTTAAATACAGTTGTTTTCGCACAAGAATATTCAATTTTCGGTAAGGTTGACGGAATGCCCGACGGAGAAGTCTTGTTGGGTTATTACTACGGTGATAAACAATTTGTAAAAGATACCGTTGAGTCGCATCACGGATTTTTTCATTTTACATCTGAAGAAGATCTTGAAAGTGGTATGTACTTCGTTTTACTGCCTGACAGACAGTATTTTCAATTAATCCTTGACGAAACTCGCAATTTTAGTTTTGAAACCGACTTTAAAGACTTAATTGGAAGTATGAAAGTCCAGGGCTCTCAGGAAAATGAATTATTTTATAACTATCAAAAATTTACCCAACAAAAAGCTCTGGAAGCAGAACCCATAAAAAAACAGTTGGCAGGTTTAGAAAAAGGCTCCAAAAAATACAAAAAATTAGAAAAAGAGTTAAGGCCCATAAATAACGAGGTTTCAAAATTTAAGCTGGAATACATGAAGAAGTACCCTTCTGTATTCTTTGTAAAACTCCTCAAAGCTATGGAACCCATCCTCATCCCTGAAGCACCGGTACTTGCAAATGGAGAGGTTGATGACAAATTTCAATACAACTACTTTAAAAAACACTATTGGGATCATTTTGACCTGAAGGATGATCGAATGATTCGCACCCCAATTTTCCACAATAAGATGGAAAAATATTTACAGGAATACACAGCACAAATTCCCGATTCCATAAACAGATCTTTAGATACACTCATCGAAAAGGCAAGATCAAGTAAAGACCTTTTTAAATACATCATCAACTGGTCAACGCATCACTACGAGTCTTCAAAAATAATGGGGCAAGATGCGGTATTTGTTCATTTGGTATTTACGTATTTCATAACCAGACAAGCGCCATGGATCGATGAGGTACAATTGACAAACATTATTGACAAGGCCATGCGGATCAGCCCGAATTTAATTGGTAGCATAGCCCCTTTTTTAAGTATTCCTGACGATAAAGGTGAAGTACAGGATCTACATAAAATAGAAGGCCCTTTTACCGTACTCTTCTTTTACGACCCGGATTGTGGACATTGTAAAACGGAAACTCCAAAAGTGAAAGAAATCGTAGAATCTTATGCTGATAAAGGCGTACAGGTTTATGCCGTTTGTACTGAATTTGACGAAGAAATGTGGAAAGACTTCATCGTAGAGCAGGAAACAGACCACTGGATAAACGTGATCGATCTGGAGAATAAATCAAACTTCAGAGGTAAGTACAACGTAATGGGTACACCACGTTTGTACTTGTTAGACGCCAAGAAAAAGAT
>JANXFM010000159.1 GCA_024959975.1 Flavobacteriales bacterium | reverse complement strand
TTCGGCTTTTTTGATGCGATCTAATTGAGATTCGTTTTTTCTTCTGGGGCGAAGTACCCGATCTTTGGGTTTGAATTTGTCTTTCGTTTCTTTTACCTGAGCTGGAGGGGCAGTTTTGTTTTTAATATTAGTTTCTGGCTCCATAGCTTTAGGTTTAGTAGTTTTATTATTTTGCTTTGGGTTTTTTATTACCTCCTTATTCGGTACTTCTGGTTTTGAGCTAACCTTAGTTTCTTTACCGGCTTTGGGGTTTACAGCTTGAACATCCAAAATTTGGTAAATCAGGTCCATTTTTTTCAATGTTCTGTATTTGGGGACATTCAGGTTTTTAGCAATATCCTGTAAAACAGGTAATAATTTACTTTTGAGTTCTAAAATATCATACATAGATGTGGTAATGTTTTGTATAGACGAAGTCGAATTTGACTTTTGTTTAATCGAAAAATGATTCTGTGGATTTACTTCTATTCTCTGTCGGGAGAAGAATTATAGTACAATAATACAAATAATATTCTAGATATTAGTTGTGATCTGAAGAAAATAGTTTCGCAGTTCTTATTTGTCAGGCATTATTCGTGGTGTTTCATCTGTATCTTTTAATTCATTATTTATATTATAAGATCATTCTTCTTATTTTTGAGCAAAATCTTTAACATGATACAGAGAATACAATCTATATACTTGTTGGTAGCAACAATTGCTCTAGCTTTAATTTCTTTTAAAGTGCCTGTTTACACTTTGCATGCGAAGCTGTTTATGGCTCAGGATGATACAAAGATGTTCATTTTAACCATTGTCGGAGCTTTATTAGCTTTTATAGGCTTGTTTATGTTCAAGAACCGCAAGTTTCAAATGAAATTGATTCGATTGGCAGTTTTAGTCGAAATGGTTATTGGGGTTCGTTTATTTATGGTGTTTAAGGAGTTTGAAGTTTCTTTAAATATAAATTGCATCATCCTTCTTGTGTTAGCTTTAGTTGCATTAATCCTAGCTTATAGAGGTGTTAAAAAGGATGATGACCTTGTACGTTCTGTAGATCGAATACGTTAACGTTTACCCAGCTCAATAACTTCCAGATTTTTTATTTCACTGCGATCAATAGTAAATCTTAGTAAGGTTCTTACTTGATGGAAGCCATTTTTTCCTGCAGCACCCGGATTCATATGAAGTAAGGATAATTCCTTGTCGTACATTACTTTAAGTATGTGCGAATGCCCACTTATAAATAGTTTGGGAGAATTTTTTTTGATTTCTTCTCGAATAGGGGGCGAGTAGCGCTTAGGGTAGCCACCTATATGTGTTATCCAAACATCAACATCTTCGCACATAAATCGCTGGTGTAACGGACACTCTTTTCGAATGATGTGTGAGTCGATATTACCATAGACAGCTCTGGTAGGTTTGAATGCTTTTAGTTGATCTAAAACTGAAACATCCCCAATATCTCCCGCATGCCATATTTCATCACACTCCTTAAAGTGTTTTAGAACAATTGGGTCCAAAAAAGAGTGTGTGTCTGATAAAAGCCCTATTCGTGTCATTTTTTAGTTTTCAGTGACCAGTGATCAGTTTAATTTACCGTTAGGATTCGCAATTTACATTTCTTAGTTGAAAAGATGAGTTATGTGTCTGAATATAGTTAGCAGTTTTTAGTCAATAGTATGAGGTTAATCGCACTAATAATCAATCATTATTAATTGTTCATTAATCATTAATCTTAGTATTTTTGTTGGAAACAGCAGGTAGTGAGGTATTTCATCAGTTTAGCATACAAAGGAACCGATTTTCATGGATGGCAGGTACAGCCTAATGCTGTAAGTGTACAAGAAAAGATAAATGAAGGCTTGTCGATACTTCTAAAAGAAGAGGTGATGATATTGGGAGCCGGGCGAACGGATACGGGTGTGCATGCTAAACAGATGTATGCACATTTTGATACCGATAAAGAATTTGATTGTGAGAAAATAACATACCGATTGAATGCTTATCTCTGCGACGCGATTTTTATTAAGGCTGTTTTTCCGGTTTCGGAAAATGCACATGCACGTTTTGATGCACATGCACGCGTTTATGAATATTGGTTGTGTCAGGAAAAAAATCCCTTTTTACATGAAGCTGCCTGGTTGTTGTACAGCAATCTTAATTTTGATCTAATGAATGAAGCTGCTGCTTATCTGTGTGAAGTTGATGATTTTACCAGTTTTGCAAAGGTGCATTCGGGTGTGAATACGCATATTTGTGATGTGCGTAAGGCTCATTGGGAGCAAAAGGATGATAAATGGGTGTTTACCATAGAGGCAGATCGGTTTTTAAGAAATATGGTTCGTGCTATTGTAGGTACTTTAGTGGAAGTAGGAAAAGAGAAAATAACAATTCAGGAATTTAAAGATATAGTAACTAAAATGGATCGGGGAGCCGCTGGTGTATCTGCTCCGGCAAAAGGTTTGTATCTTGTAAAAGTTGATTACCCGCAAGAACTGTTGAATGGGATCTAAACAAAAAGAAAATATTATTGATCTTAAGCTCTTATCGAGAGTGATGAACTTTGTAAAACCCTACAAAGTTGTTTTCCTGATAAGCATTTTTTTTAGCATATTTCTTGGGGTGCTCTCTGTTGCAAGGCCTATAATTATTGAATATACCGTTGATCATTTCATTATTGGAAGAGATCCGGAAATGTTATTGAAGTACACGCTTATTATGATAGGCTTACTTCTTTTAGAATCCATTTTCCAGTTTCTTTTTATGTATGTTGCCAATTGGATTGGTCAGTCGGTGATTAAGGATATTCGGGAAAAACTCTACAAAAAGATCTTATCATTTCGCTTGAAGTATTTTGATAATACGCCCATAGGAGCTTTAGTTACACGCTCTGTTTCGGATATTGAAACGATAGCAGAAATATTCTCACAAGGCGTGTTAGTTATTTTTAGCGACCTCTTTAAGATTGCAATAATCGTAGTGTGGATGTTCTCTAGAGATGTTATGTTAAGTTTAATATCCTTAGCTGTCTTCCCTCTGCTTATTTGGGCGACAAAGTATTTTCAAAGGGCAATGAAAAGTGCTTTTGAAGATGAACGTTCTGCGATTTCCAGGTTAAACACTTTTGTGCAGGAGCGTATTTCCGGAATGAAAATTGTGCAGATATTTAATCGAGAGGAAGCCGAGTTGGAAAACTTTAAAAAGGTAAATGCTACTTTTCGAAAAGCGACGATAAAAGCCATTTGGCATTTTTCAATATTCCTTCCGGTAATTGAAATTATGAGTGCCATTTCTTTAGGTGCTATGGTTTGGTATGGAGGTTTAGATATGCTTTTAGGTGGAGAGGTTACTCTTGGTTTGATGATGGCGTTTATCCTTTTGATTAATATGTTGTTTAGACCGATCCGTCACATGGCAGACCGGGTAAATGTTCTGCAGAGAGGAATTGTTGCTTCTAATAGAGTATTTAAGATACTGGATGCTGATGAGCGTGTTCGTTCTAATGGGAATTTAGAGCTTCAGGAAGTTCAGGGGAACGTGGAGTTCCGACAGATAAATTTCTCTTATGTACAAGGAGAACCGGTTTTAAAAGATATAAATTTTGAAATCGAAGCTGGGAAAACACTTGCTCTGGTAGGAGCAACCGGATCCGGAAAAAGCTCCATCATTAACTTGATTTTACGCTTTTACAATATTGATTCAGGCACGATTTTGTTGGATGGAAAGGACATTACCAAATATGATATCAAATCACTTAGGAGCCATTTAGCTTTAGTGTTGCAGGATGTGTTTTTATTCTCGGAGTCAATCTATAAAAACATAGTATTGGATAAAGATATTAGTGTTGAGGAGGTTCGTAAGGCCGCAAAAGCTATTGGTCTGGAAGGTTTTATTGAGCAGTTACCCGGAGGGTATAATTATAATGTACGCGAAAGAGGAGTGATGCTTTCTGCAGGACAGCGTCAATTGATTGCTTTTTTAAGAGCTTATGTGTGTAATCCCAGCGTGTTAATTTTAGATGAGGCAACTTCGTCAGTAGATGTTCAAACGGAACATTTGATTCAGCAAGCGATCGATAAATTGACTGAGGAAAGAACCTCAATTGTTATTGCACACCGATTGGC
>JANXFM010000099.1 GCA_024959975.1 Flavobacteriales bacterium | reverse complement strand
ATGGCTTGCTCAAGAGGGTTTTGAGCGATTCCGGAAAGCCCGATCAGTAATAGGGCGCTGAGGGCTAGTTTTATTTTACTTGTCATGGTTTAGTAGTTTGTTTTATTTCCCTTGTGATCTGAAATATTTTTAACAGATACCTGTACAACTAAGAGTTTTAGTTAAAAAATTATTGTTTGCATTGCGTGGGGCAATATGTTGTTTGTAATTTCATAATCGCCCACAAGTAATTTGTAATGGATAGGTTTTTCTGTTTTATTCATTACAACAGTTACAATTTGCCCATCCGGGTTTTGAAAGGAGGTACTTTCAAGAGTACTTCTACTCACCGTTGTGCTTATACGCTTGGCTTTTTTCTTGATGAATTTTGAGAAATGGCCTATGTAATAATACGTTGGTGTATAAATTAGTTCGTTTTTTTGGGTATCTGCGTGAATTGGCGCGAAGCAAAAATTCTGTACGTGGTTTGGGCCTCCCAGTTCATTTAACAATATATTCCAGTCGGTCCAACCTACGGTACCACTATTAAAATCGTTGATCATGGAGTTGCCATAACGCTCTGCATTAGACCAGCGTTGATATTGCTTTGGATCAAATTTTTCTTGACAACCTTCTGTAAATAATAAATTTTTTGAAGGAAATGACTCTTTGATATTCTTTAGGTTATCGTATTTAGGTTCGCCTCCAGTCCAGGTTTCATACCAATGGAAACCAATTCCCCAAGCATACTTCATTGCTTCCGGGTCTTCAAAAATGGTATTCGCTCTGTGTGAAATTAAATCTCTGTTATGGTCCCAAACCACGATGTTCTTATTTCCTATGCCATTTTTTTCGAATGTTGGACCAAGATGGTATTTTAAGAAATCCCGTTCTTCTTCAGCAGTATATATGCAAGATTCCCAACGTTGTGTTGCCATTGGCTCATTTTGTATCGTTACACCCCAAACAGGAATACCTTCTGCTTCGTAGGCTTCAATAAATTTGACAAAATAATCAGCCCACGTTTGGTAATACTCGGGCAATAATTTTCCACCTTGAAGCATTTGATTATTCGTTTTCATAAAGGCTGGTGGACTCCAAGGGCTTGCATAGAATACCAAATCTTCATTAATAAGTTCTTGCGCACGTTTAATCATTGGTATACGCTTTACTTTATCCTTTACAATCGAAAATGTTTTAAGCTTCTTATCGCCTTCTTCTATGTAAGTGTGGCTTCCTAATCCAAAGTCGCTACTATGAATACTCGTTCTTATTATGTTGTAGTTTATACCTTCTTCCGAGAAATAGGCTTTTAGCAATTCTTCTTGTTTGTCTTTGCTTAATGTTGAAAACACCTCTGCTGCCGCATCGGTGATGGCACCACCTATTCCTAAAAATTCTTGAAATTGTTTCTTAGGATTGATAAAAATTGCCACTTCGGTTTCCAAAGGTTGACTTGCATTTTTAAACATCTTTTTAGCGTCTAAAGACAATCGTTTATCGCTATCTTTTGCAGTGGTATAAACTTTGGCATACTCTACTATTCCACCACCGAAATCTGCCGGTGAGCTAATTTGAGTATTGGATGGTTTTTTGTAAAACTGTTTGATGTCATCGAAAAGGAATGTAGAATTTACAGAGCCATCTCCAACCTTACCAAAGTCAAACATAAAAACGAGCCAATTGAAATGGGCAGGCTCACCGGTAAAATCCCATGTTAATGTTTCCCATTCATTGGAAACGGTTGTTTGGACATCTCTATCTGTCTGACCATTTCCTTCTAATTTGAGTTTAATTGTTGTTCCAACCGGGGCCGTTGTAAAAACTTTCATTGATATGCAATTCGAATTTGTGAAGTTTAGGTTAGAAGTTAATTGTATTAAGCTTCCAGACCAGATCTTTCCGCCATTTCTAACGATTTGTCCTGCCGTAGCACTGGTATTTATGCCATTAGATTGTGGGTTGGCCAATACGGTTGCGATTCCCCCATCGAAATTTTTAAAATCAGAAGTGGTCATGGAGTTTTCAAAATCTATGGGCAATGATTGAGAAAATCCTAATGTTACCGTGAAAAATAAAATGAATAAAGCGACTACTTTTGGAATGTCTGATAATCCAGAAATACACTTTAAGTTTTTAATCATTTTTTACTTTTTTAGAATGGTTGTAGACTGGTTCTGTTTGTGAGTTTTTATTAAGTGATTTTAATCCTACTCCATTAACTAGCTTACCAGTTAACGAAGTAGGATTATCACTATAAATACCCTGTTGCAAATTACTTCGATATGTTTTCAATACCAATAGGAGGATTGTGAAAAGTGGATTTTACGAATAATTATTTACCTTTAAAAATGTAGTTATCAGCACTTTATAGAAATCAGCTTAAATGTAATCAGTGGGTTTTAAATCAATTTATTGGGCTAAAGTAGGGTGTTTTGATAATAAAATATGTAGATATTTTAACGGAAAGTATATCTGTTAGACGTTTTTTATGGTCTTTTCAAAATTTTCTTTGTCAATTGAAGATTTATTAATTGTTGCTCTGTAATTATATATTGTATTCACAGAATATCTTAAGATTTTTGCAATTTTTGAGCTGTTTGTAATCCCTAATTTAATGAGTGCCAAGATTCGTAATTCAGTATTTAGAGTGGTTTTATCTGATTGTTCAATTTGTTTTTCCGGTTTTAACAGCTTATTTATTTCTTCTACAAAATTTGGATAAATATGTAAAAATGAACGGTCAAAGTTTTTGTTGAATATTTGCAGTTCTTCATCTACAAACTTTTTCGATTCAGATAGTTTCAGCAGGGCGTTCGTTTGGTTTGCATTCACATATTTTCGAACCAACTTTCTGTACACATCTAATTTGGAAATATATTCAGAATAGAGATTTAAAAAAGTTCCTATGTAATGGACCTTAATTTTATCAACTTCTTGAAGCTCTAAATACAATTTCTTTAAATCTTCATTGGACTTATTTAGTTTAATATTAAAGTCTTTGAGTTTATCATTTGCTGTTTTCAAGTTATTTCTTGCAATAGAAACTTTCTTAACTTGTTTAAGAATTAAGTATACTGCTAATAATAATAAGCTCGCCAGAATACTTATAAAAATTAGTGAATTCTGAAGTTTGCTTTTCTGTTTTGCATTTTTCTGCTCATAAGCTTTTGTAATTAGAGGCATACTATTAGCTATATAAACAAAACGTATTTGAGAATTATAAAACTCAGCATCATCGTAAGAAAAAGTTATATATCGATGTGCTCTGTCAACATCTCCCTCTGCAAACAAGATCATTGCTAATATACCCATCGAGGCATTATCCTTGACAGAGGCTTTAATATCGGATATCGCTGAAAGAATTAAATACTGTTTTTGTTTTGCAAATTCGTCATTCCATTCATACAATAAAAATCTCTCAAATGTAACTAATGCGTACTCTCTGGAACCCATATTGATATTTTCCAGTCTTTGTGTGTTGATCTTTAATGCCATTTCTATATTATGGCTATCTCTGTACTGCCTTTCTTTGAGTCTTAAAGCTTCTTCTGTGTTTGGCTTTAATCGACCGTATAATGAATCTTGATATGCTGTATATAGTTGAGAATAATTTAACTTACTTCTTTTAAGAGCAGTACTATATACCAAACCTGCATAAGCTTCTTTGTGAGCAATGAAATAATTGTTAATTAATGATTCCGAAAGAGCATTACGGTCTATTTCGTTTAAAACGTCAATAGACTCTTTGAATCGACCAGAATTAACTAAAAGCAGTCCCATTTTAATTTTTGCCTGATTTAATAATAGATCATTATTAAGTCTTTCTGCTATTTGTATATTTTCTTCAATGTATTTAAGTGCATTATCGAAGTTGTAAAACTCATACTCTTCGTAGATCTTATCATAAAGTTTGTATACCTCTTTTAGATCATTTGTTAGTTTTCTTTTTAAAAGTAAGTTGTCTATGCGTTTTTCTTTTTGTAAGTCATAAATCTTATGATTATCCATATTAGATTCAAGCTCAACCAGTAATGAGTCAAGGTTTTGTGCGCAGATACTTCCTTGCAAAAAAACAAAAGAGAAAATGAAGATGATTAGTCTCAAACCGGATGTTTAGATGATTTAAAAATAGGATCGTGATAGCAAATTTAACACAAAAAAGTTAAATCCATTTACAGGCTTATAAGGGAAAGGATCGTAAATAATTAAAAAATTAATCATTTACAATGCACGTGATACAAGTAAAGTGGTTCGATTTTCAGGCTTTTGTCAGATGCTTTTCTTTCTTTTTCACAAAAATTAATTTGTGTCTGCTTTTCGGGGTTTCACGTTGCTCGATCTCAAATTTTCCGATCGATTTTATTAATGGGGTCAGTTTTTCAAATCCATAATTCCTGGAGTCAAAATTGGGTTGTTTCTTCTGTAACAGACTTCCCACATCCCCGAGAAATGCCCATCCATCTTCATCGGACAGATCATTAATCGTTGCAGAAATAAGGGCAATTTCTTTCCTGGTAATTTTATCTACCACAGGTTTACTTACTTCTGTACTTTCAATGACTTCCTCCGTTTGATTTTTCAGAATTTCAATATATATGAACTTATCACATGCAACAATGAATGGATTTGGGGTCTTTTTTTCTCCGATCCCAATTACTTGCATTCCGGCTTCTCTCAATCGGGTAGCCAAACGTGTAAAATCACTGTCACTGGAAACCAAACAGAATCCATTTACTTTACCACTGTAAAGAATATCCATTGCGTCGATGATCATCGCTGAGTCTGTCGCATTTTTACCGGTAGTGTATCCGTATTGCTGAATAGGTGTTATGGCATTTTCCAGAAGGAGGTTCTTCCATTTGGTTAAATGTGGTTTCGTCCAATCACCATATATTCTTTTAATCGTTGGATTTCCATATTTGGC
>JANXFM010000094.1 GCA_024959975.1 Flavobacteriales bacterium | reverse complement strand
ACCTTATTGATGGTCGGATGGCTGAGAGGCTTAGGCAGCGGTCTGCAAAACCGTCTACACCGGTTCGAATCCGGTTCCGACCTCAACCAAAAGCAAGTAACCCTTTAATTATTAAAGCGTTACTTGCTTTTTTTATTGAGGATTGATGTGGTTTTTGATACGATGATGATGATTATTGGAGGCTGTCCTAGCCGTTTTGCGTGGGTGTAAATAAGTCACCCTCCTTATTAAGCTTTAGAAATAATGAAAGAAATGAGGAATTGTACAACGTTCGTTAGACAAAGCAATGCCACAACTATTAAACCGTTGGAGAATTTGGATAAACCGGATAAACAAAACAACACACCGAAAATCAACACTAAAAATTATTGGGATTTAAAAATAATCTTTAAGTAATTTTCTCAATCTCCCTTCTTACAACAAGACGAATTACAACAAGCAGATCCTATTGCTGCTGAAATAAGAAAAAGAGCGTAAACACCAAGTGTAGGAATTACGTCCAAATCAGGTGTAGTGAAAGTATGACACATCAAACATATAAATCCAGCCGCCCATGCAACACAAAGTAATAAATAACACGCTTTTGTTTTCATAATTAGGGTATCTATTACTTATAAAGTTACGAAATTATTTTAACCTTCAGACTAGGAATTATTAAAGTGCTTCTTTCAAGATAGTGAAAATAACACCTGAAAACGGCGTTTTCTTTTAATCCGGGTAATGGCATTATATTTGTTATATAAGCTACATCTATTGCTTTATTCTTTTCAAAAATGAACTATTTCTTATTATATGCAATTTCACTATTTATCTTTACAAATACACAAGCCCAGTGTTATGGTCGGTATCAACAAGAAATTTTTGATCGGGCATCAATAACGACAGTTACTTATTCAGATGTCTATGATTTAGACATGGATATATATCAACCTATTGGTGATGTGGAGGCTAATCGCCCGCTGCTTATTCTTGCACACGGAGGCTCTTTTGTTGGAGGAACGCGAACTAATGCGACGGTGGTTTCTTTAGCAGAAACATTTGCAAAACGTGGTTATGTTGTAGCATCTATTTCTTACAGACTTATGAAATTCTCTGACTTTCTAACCCGTTCAGCCACTTTTAATGGAGTTGCCGAGGCTTTAAGTGATGGTAAGGCGGCGGTAAGATATTTCAGAAAAACAGTTGACGAGGGAAATGTGTACCGTATTGATCCGAATCAAATTTACTTTGGGGGAAATTCTGCGGGAGGCGTAATCGCTCTTCATACCACATTTATACAAGAAGAAGAGGTTATCGACCCGGACTTGTTAACTGCCTTAAACAATAACGGAGGAATAGAAGGGAATAGCGGTAACGAGGGCTACTCAAGTGAGGTTAAAGGTGTGATTAGTCTTGCCGGAGGCATTGTTGATGTTAATTTAATCACCGAATCAGACCTTGACAAGCTTTTAATTTCTTGTCATGGTGATGAAGACAATACCATTCCTTATAACTGTGGGCAACCTCTGTCTGAATACGCTGATTTAATAAATTCTTATGGGCTTGACTTCTCTCTAACAAACCTTTGTGGGGGTGGAGCAATATTAGAACATTCAGTCGGTATCGATTTTAATAAACACCACCATTTAGTTTTTGAAGGTGCAGGTCATGCCCCCTGGGAATCTAACAATTCTTCAAAGAGTGTGATGATTCGTTTTGCTAGCGAGCACTTATACAATGATTTAGACTGTGTTAATGTGGGCGGTGAAAACCAAAAACCATATATTTTCCCTAATCCAACCGAAAGTACATTTATCGTTCAAAGCTTAAGTCGTATTGACAATATCATTGTAAGCAATTTAAATGGTAAAGTGATTTACCGTGCTAAAAATCATTCAAGAGTAAATATTAAACATCTACCACAAGGAGTTTATGTGATTGAAATACATGATGAAAATCAAAAGATAACTCATGCGAAAGTTATAAAGATGTAGGCAAATGAACTCATTTAACGCTGTAAAAACATCCGACAAAATAAAAAAAAGGTGCAAAATTGCACCTCTTTCATTTTACGAAGAACTTAAAGCTAAGCTCTGAATTCTCTTGTCCAACGCAACACTTGTCAACTTCAATCTATACTTCATTCGCAAATAGCGAAGCATAACATCAGTGCGGTTCAACTTTCCTTTTTGTTTCGCTTCCAACAAAACACTTGTTATTAAGTCTAGCATAATCGAGGGGTTTTGGTCGGTACTAAGTTACTAAAAATCAATTATCTATCCGCGGTTGTTAAAAACTTTTAATAACTGCTATAAGGCTTCTGCATTTCTAAAAACATAACCCGCTTCGCTATAACATCTACGCTAGTTTTTAAGGAATACTTAATCCTGAGATAGCGAACAATTAAATCATCGTTTTCTAACTTGCCTTTACTTTTTGCAAACAATATCGCCGCGGTAACAAAATCTTTCATAACGGAGGGGGTTAAGATGAGTATAAATTCAACACTATGAATGTATAAATAATTAAGTATGTAAACAACTCTTTTGATTGTTTTATGTGTTTTGTAGATGAGTAAAATGTCAATAAGAATTACTAAACTTGTACAAATGGAAAATATCCCTTTTAAAATATATAGTGCTTCGGCGGGATCAGGTAAAACCTTCACCTTAGTGAAGGAGTACCTTAAGATCTGTTTAAGAGCAAGATCACCACAAAAATTTATGGCGATTCTTGCTATTACGTTTACAAATAAGGCGGCGGCAGAAATGAAAGAGCGCATCATAAAAAGCTTAAAAGCTTTTTCAAATCCGGATAACGCTGAGCAAGCCGAGCTGGATATGATGACGTTAATAACAGAAGAAACAGGTCTGACAAAAAAAGAGCTTCAATCAAAGTCCCAACTAATCTTTGAAAGCATCCTTCATAATTATTCACGGTTTGCTATTGGAACCATAGACAAGTTTACTTACAGAGTGCTTCGAACTTTTGCACAAGATCTAGGTCTACCAAATAATTTTGAGGTAGAAATGGAGCATAAACTCTTGCTTAAACAGGCGGTAGACCTATTAATTAATAAAACAGGTGAAGATGAAAAGTTAACTCAATTATTCGTCAATTTTATTAAGGATAAAACCGCTGACGATAAAAGCTGGTTAATAGAAAAAGATTTTTACACCATCGCCGAAGAGCTCCTAAAAGAAAGTAGTCAGGAACATTGCGAAAGCTTAAAAAATTTAGGTTTAGATGACTTCTTTGAACTGAGAAAAGAGGTTCAGGATTACATGAATAAAATAGATAATGAACTTTCGGCTATAGGTCAAGGGTTTATTTCTGATTGTAAAGACAAGGGGTTGCTATCAGAGTGGTTTGCAGGAGGGGCTCGTTCAGGTCTTCCAAAATACTTTGAATTCCTGAGTACTAAAAACTGGGAAAAATATAATGCCAGTGCTTCCAACCTCAAGTACATAGAAAAAGAAAACTGGTATGCCGGAAAAGCTCCAAAAGAAGCGCATGCTCAAATCGATGCGATTCAAGAAAAATTCTATCCTTTAACAAAAAGGGTCGATGAAATTTTAAAAGAGTATCCTAAATACCTCCACTTTAAATTAATCGCGCGCAACTTGTATTCTGTGGCCGTCTTGCACGAGATTTCCAAAGAAATGCAGCAGATAAAAGAGCAAAATAACATCATCCCAATAGGAGAGTTTAATAAAAAGATTGCAGAGGTCTTGCAAAATGAAGAGGGTAATTTCATCTACGAAAGGTTGGGAGAGCGTTACGATAATTATTTCATCGACGAATTTCAGGACACCTCCGAGTTGCAGTGGAAAAATTTGTTGCCGCTGATAGAAAATGCCATTGCCGATGGACAAAAGCCGGGTTCGGCAATGATTGTTGGAGACGCAAAACAAGCAATTTATCGGTGGAGGGGTGGAGAGGTAGATCAGTTCATAGATTTACAACGCGCTGCTGCTGACCAGAATTTGAAAGGAGCTTATAGGATGGAGAGTTTATCCCTCGAAAATAATTATCGCTCCAGAGCAGAGGTGGTCAACTTCAATAATGAATTATTCTCATCCATAGCAAAGCAAATCAAAAAGGAACAATACAGAGACCTATTTGATAATCTTAATACCCAACAGGTAAAGGGTCCTGGTGGCTACGTTTCTTTAGAATATCTAGAGAATGGCGCTGAACACGATGAGCTGCAGTTGACTCGGTGTTTAGAAACCATCAAGGAGCTAAAAAACGATGGTTTTAATTATGGTGACATCTGTATTCTGAACCGAACCAAAGCTAAAGGTGCTTTAATTGTGAAAATGCTTTCTGATGAAAATATTCCGGTAATTTCTTCTGAATCACTATTGTTGGAGCAGTCAACCGAAGTGCGTTTTGTGCTAAACTTCCTTCGATTTTTAAACGAGCCGAATCATCCTCGCTATCGATTTAAGCTCATCGAATTTTTGCAAGAAAAAAAATTATGCCCCTGGACTCTGGAAAACATCAATCTAAGGACTGGGGAACTTTGTAAAACCTCAAACGAGTATTTTAATGCTTTTTTAAAAACCGTTATTAAAGATTATGATGTGCTTAAATGGCGTTTGCTTTCTTTAATAAAGCTCTGCCATAAGATCATCAAAGCGTTCAAATTAGAAGAAGATGCGCGAGTTTATATGCAATTTTTTATGGACGAAATTTGGGAGTACAGCAATAAATATTCACAAGATCTGTATGGCTTTTTAAACTATTGGGAAGAGCGCGCACATAAATTGTCTGTGGCTATTCCGGAGGGAATCAATGCTGTACAGGTAATGACCATACATAAGTCTAAAGGGTTGGAGTTTCCAGTGGTGCTCTTTCCTTTTGCAAATTGGAATGCTACCAGTGAGCGCGATGCAAAATCGTGGGTAGAAACAAACGAGCC
>JANXFM010000005.1 GCA_024959975.1 Flavobacteriales bacterium | reverse complement strand
TGGGAAATGATCCCGGTTGCTGCGGCACTTCATTACCTGAATGGAGCGATTGACGATATTGCTGATGATGCTTTGAGAAATCACAAATTATCAGAAGCGGTTGCCTTTATTTCTGCTTTAAAATACAATGCTGAAGCAAGTATTTCGGCAACAGAAGTGGATGCGATTATTGCTTCTCTGGGAACGAACTTGTATGAAGTCACTTCCACTAAGATCAATGATGCTCGTACGAGTTTGGCAGATGCTTTTGGGATTACAAATGCATCTGATTTTTAAGAATAATTTTTAAAAAGTAACCACCTGTGAGAATAGGTGTTTTTTTAGCTATGAAGAGAGTTTTACTTTTAGCCGGTTTAGTTTTAGGTTTGTTATGCCTTCCATCTTGTGGACCTGATGGTCCAGAAGATGATGTCGAGTACAGTGACTTATTTGAGAATGTAGCCGACAACATGATCGTTCCTCGTTACGCTCAGTTTCAGTCCGATTTAAGTGCTTTAGAGGCCGGTTTAAATACTTTTGATGCTTCCGATGTTGAAAGTTTAATTTCACTTCAGGATCAGTTTAAAGCGACTTATCTTTCATGGCAATCTGTGTCGGTTTTTGAGTTTGGGCCGGCAGCAGAATATTCAGCGCTTTTGCGAGTTAATTGTAATTCTTTTCCTGCGAATGTTTCTAAAATTGAAGAAAATATTGAAGCAGGAGCATACCATTTGGATTTCCCTTCCAATTATCAGGCGAAGGGGCTTCCGGCATTCGATTACATCCTTTTTCATGCCGATCAAAATGAGTTGCTTAATGAGTTGAGCAGCGCTTCCAGAATTGCTTACATGCAGGATTGTCTTGCCGATATGCAAGGCAGAGTAGATGAGGTCGTAAATGCCTGGGATACTTACAGAAATACATTTGTTGGTTCGGAAGGTAATGATCAGAACAGTTCTTTGAGTTTGCTGTTTAATCAGTATTTGTACGATTATGAAAAGCTGAAAAGAGACAAATTTTCTCTTCCTGCCGGATTTGCCACTCAGTATGGGATTCCTCTTGATGCTGATACCTCTTTAGTTGAAGGTCATTTTAGTAAAATGTCTTTCCAATTAATTGATGCCAATTTAGCCGCACTGGAGAATATCTATTTAGGTGTTGGCGAAGGTGGTACCGACGGTGTTGGGATTTTTGAAAAATTAAAAGAATACAATGCACAATCTACCGTAGTTGATGGCGATCTGGCTGTTGCCATACAAGAGCACTTTGCTGTTTGTAGAGAAGTCGTTGATCAATACACAAACGACTTACCTTTTGAAATTGCAAACAATATTTCACAAGTCCAGGAAACTTCTAATGCATTTCAAAAGATGGTTCCGATGATCAAAAATGATATGCGTTCTTATCTTTCAGTAACCGTTACTTTAACCGATGCCGATGGTGACTAAGGTTAAGTCATATCGCGCACAATTTTCTCAATGGCTGCATGCTAAAACCGGCATAGCTCCATTGGTTGTTTTTCGCATCATCTTTGGTTTGATGATGTTTGCAGGTACGGTGCGTTTTTGGGCCAAAGGATGGATTGATGCTTTATTTATTCAGCCCGACAATTTCTTTCACTATTATGGTTTTGAATGGGTAAAGCCCATGGGTGAATTCGGGATGTACACCATTTTTGTGCTCCTTCTTATTTCTTCTCTTTTTATTGCATTGGGCTTATTTTATCGATGGGCAAGTGTCATCTATTTCATTCTGTTTACCTACATCGAGCTCATTGATATTGCCAATTATCTTAATCACTATTACTTCATAAGTTTAGTGGCCCTTTTGATGTGTTTTTTACCGGCGAATCGATCCTTTTCTGTCGACGTGTGGCGCAGGCCGAATATCGCAGTTCAAAAGGTTTCTAACTGGACGGTGGCTGCCCTTAAATTTCAACTGGGTTTGGTATACTTTTTTGCGGGTGTAGCCAAGCTAAATCAGGATTGGTTATTTGATGCCATGCCCATGAGTATTTGGCTGCAGGCTAAAACACACTGGCCAATCGTAGGGCATCTGTTTGCCGAGAAATGGGTGGCTTATTCTTTTAGTTGGATGGGCTGTATTTTTGATCTTACCGTAGTCTTTTTCTTGTTGTCGAAGCGCTCTAGACCTTTTGCGTATTTGGCTTTGGTTGTCTTTCATGTGATTACCGGTATCATGTTCCCTATCGGGATGTTCCCCTGGATCATGATTCTGGCAACGTTAATCTTTTTCTCAACGGATTTTCATGAAAAGATTATTATTTTTATTCGTTCTAAATTAAATGTAAAAGTGCAATCGTCAATCGGGGATAATTCACTATTTTTGCACGGCTTTAAAAAGAAGTTTTTAACAGGCTTTTTATTGACTTATGTGTTCTTTCAAATGCTGTTTCCTTTTCGCTATTTGCTTTATCCGGGAGACTTGTTCTGGACCGAGCAGGGCTACCGTTTTAGTTGGCGAGTGATGTTGATGGAGAAAGCGGGTACTGCTTTTTTTTACGTTACGGATCCCAAAACCGGGAAAAGGGGCGAGGTGAATAATTGTCAGTTTTTGACTCCTACACAAGAAAAGATGATGGCTACACAGCCGGATTTAATTCTACAGTATGCACATATGATCAAGCAGGAAGTTGAATCGAGAGGTTTGAAAGACCCCATTATCAACGCTGAAGTGTATGTGACTTTGAATGGTTCACGGAGTAAACTTTTTATCGACCCTAAAGTGAATTTAGCAGCATTGGAAGACGATTTGAAACACAAAGATTGGATCTTAGATTTTTAATATGCCGGGATTAAGGCTTCTACATATCGTGTTATTCTTTTGTGCTTTTACAGCACAGGCTCAGCATGCTTTAAAGGGAATCGTTGTGGACGCATCTACATCTGAACTCATCCCTTATGCTCACATTAAATTGAATGATGAGAATGGGGTTGTGAGTGACAAGGACGGGCGATTTGAAATTTCCGAATTGGATGAAGGGAAGTATCAGCTAGAGGTTTCTTTTATTGGCTACAAAGATTTTAAGAGAGAAATTCATTTAAAAAGAAAAGTACTTCATCTGAATGTAGCTATGGAGGCTGATGTGATGGAGCTTTCTCAGGTAGAGTTGGTAGAGCAACATGCCCGTCAAACAAATATTACCCGCTTGCGTTCCATAGAAGGAACCGCCATTTATGCTGCCAAGAAAAATGAAGTGATCCTGATGGATCATTCCATGGCGAATAAGGCTACAAATAATTCACGTCAGGTGTACTCTAAAGTTCCCGGATTGAATATTTGGGAAAGTGATGGTTTAGGTCTGCAGTTGGAAATCGGCGCTCGGGGTTTGAGTCCGCATCGTACTTCAAATTTTAATACACGCCAAAATGGCTACGATATCAGTGCCGATGCATTGGGTTATCCGGAATCGTATTACACACCACCTTCTGAAGCAATCCAGAAGATTGAAATTGTAAGAGGTGCTGCTTCTTTGCAATATGGAACTCAGTTTGGTGGCCTGTTGAATTTTGTGCTGAAAAAAGGTGCTGATAAGCCCTTAGAAGTGATTGCTCGTCAGTCTGTAGGCTCGTACAAATTGCAGAATACTTTTGCAAGTGTTGGAGGATCAAAAGGTAAGTGGAATTATTACAGTTTTTACCAGAATAAGCGTAGAGCCGGCTGGCGTCCAAACTCGAATACGGAGGCTCAAACGGCATTTATGTCCCTGCAATATCAGGCTAATTCTAAGCTAAAGTTAGGTTTGGAGTACACGCATATGGATTATCTGGCTCAGCAGCCGGGTGGGCTTGATGATGCCAATTTTGCTTCGAATCCGGATACTTCATTTCGTTCGAGAAACTGGTTTCGGGTAGATTGGAATATTGCTGCTTTCACTCTTGATTACAAATTTAATTGCAGAACGCTATTAAATTCGAGAACATTTGGTCTTTGGGCAAGTAGAGATGCTCTGGGCGTTTTAGATCGGATTGATTGGCCGGATCAGAGTCTTCAAAGAGATCTACTGACTTCTACGTTCAATAATATTGGTAATGAAACGCGATTGGTTCACCGTTATTTTATTGATGAAGTGGAATCTGCCTTGCTTGTAGGTCTTCGTGTTTACAAAGGGTTTACGGTGAAAGATCAGGGGACGGCTGATTCAGGTTCGCAAGCAAACTTCTCTTTTGAAAATAAGCTCGATAATTATGGTTCTCATTTCGAATTCCCGAGTTTTAATACCGCCTTTTTTGTAGAGAATTTAGTTCGCATAAACGATTGTCTTTCTTTAACGCCCGGTTTCAGATACGATCGTATTGTAACGGAATCCGATGGTTATTTTCATGCCTTGGTGAATGATAGTTTACACCATACGTATGATGATAAAAAGTTAGATCGGGAGATTTTCCTTGCCGGACTGGGAGCAAGCTACAAATGTTTTACAGGAGGTGAGTTGTATGCAAATTTCGCTCAAAATTACAGGGCGATCAATTTTAACGATATGCAGGTCATCAACTCAAATATTGTTATTGATCCTAATCTGGAAGATGAGAAAGGATTTAATATCGATCTGGGTTTAAGAGGGATGGTATGGGATGCTGTAGAATTTGATTTTAGCTTGTTCTACCTGAATTATTCGAATCGTATTGGTTATTTGCAGGAGTATTACAATGAAGATACAGCACCCGAGCCTAATTTGGTTTGGAAGTCTTATCGTTTGAGTACCAATATTGGGGATTCCAAAACCTTAGGAGTAGAGTCTTATGTGGGTTGGAATGTACTGAGAACTTTTTCGGAAATTGAAGATCAAAAGTTAAACATATTCCTAAACACTTCTTTCCAAAAAGGAACTTATGTGTGTAGTGAGGAAAAGGTTATTGTTGGGAATAAAGTGGAGTTAAATCCGGATCTGAATGTAAAATGTGGTCTGCAATATCAGTACAAGAACTTTACGACTTCGGTATTGTATTCTCATACGAGTAGTCAATTTTCGGATGCTCAAAATACGGTTACGCCAACACCTAATGCCTTATTTGGCGAAATACCTGCCTATTCGGTAATCGACCTTTCAACGAAATACGAAAAAGGGAGATTTGTATTGGAAGCGGGTATAAATAATTTGCTTGACGAATCTTATTTTACGCGTAGAGCAACAGGTTATCCGGGGCCGGGAATTATTCCATCGGATCAAAGAAATTGTTATTTAAGTTTACAAGTAAAAATCTAGAGATGAATCAGTTTATCATTGCTTTTCGCGAGTGTTTGGAAGCCGCTTTAATTGTAGGAATCATTTACACCTTTCTATCGAAGTCGAATCTTACCGCACAGATAAAGAAAATGTGGTACGCAGTAGCTGCTGCAATTATTGCCAGTATTGGTGTTGCTTTTGCCTTGGAGTATGTAAATGCCAGTATCGAAAATGAGTCGATGGCTAAATTGGCTGAATCGGTGTTTATGTTTGTTACTGCCGGGTTCTTATTGTACGTGGTATTCTGGCTGTCGAAGTCGATGGCCTCCAAAGATGCTGTAGAGAAGTTGGCTTCAGAAGCAGCAGGAAGTGCTAGTAAGTGGAGTATTTTTATTTTGGTGTTTTTTGCGATTCTACGGGAAGGTTTTGAAACCGTTATGTTCTTGTTTGGCTCCAGTTTACAGACCAGTTTTTCTTACATAGGTTTTTTCTCTGGAATCATTTTAGCCTGCCTAATCGGCTATCTGATCGTAGTTCAGGGAAGGCGTATCAACTTAAGACCATTTTTTAGTGTGACTTCTTTATTTTTAGTCTTATTTGCTGCCGGAATGGTTGCTTATGGTACGCACGAAATGGAAGAATTTGTCGTGAAAGGTGGTCATTTAGAATTCTTCGGAATGGAGTCTAAAGCTGAGATTACCAGACCCTGGAATGTTTTGGTGCCTCAAGCTGAATTAGAAGCTGGAGCTTCAGAGTTATTTTACAACTTCAACGAAAAGAAAGGGAAGTACATTCACGTACTTCATGACAAAGGTTCGGTAGGTGTGTTTTTAAAAGGATTCTTTGGTTACAATTCCAATCCAAATTGGATTGAGCTTTTCGCCTGGTTACTTACTCTTGGTTTTGGCTTGAGAATCTGGCGAAGATTCTACAAGCCTGTTGCGTAATTGTAAGCTCTTAAGCCCAGGAAAATTTCACATCTCTGATCATTGCTTCAGAAACAGATTTATCTACAGGGCAGGTTAAAGCAGCTTTTTCAAGTATGTTTTTGGTTTTGTCGTCTGCTGTAACCGGAATACTGATAAGAATGTTTACCTGAGCTATTCTACGCGGTTCAGCACCCATAATTTTTTCTACTTCTGCCGTTGTTCCTTCGATATTTACATTCATGTCATCTGCTTTGATACCCATAATGGTTAGCATACACGAGGCCAATGCTGTTGCAACCAGATCGGTGGGAGAAAAGGCTTCTCCTTTTCCTTTATTGTCTACAGGAGCGTCAGTAATAATAGTGTTTCCGGAGCGTAAATGTGTGGCTTGAGTTCTAAGTCCGCCTTGGTAGATTACTTTTGATGTCATGTTTTTCAGTTCGCTGTTAATAAATACAGCCGACAAATGTACAAAATAGAATTTCAGTGACCGGTTTGCAGTTCTCAGTTTATTGTCCCCTTGAGCCTGCCT
>JANXFM010000066.1 GCA_024959975.1 Flavobacteriales bacterium | reverse complement strand
AGCCACAACGGAAGCGTTATTCTTGCGATTCTTTTGTGCATCGTAAACTTTTCCTGAAGGGCTCTGGAAAGACTGATCAAAACCATAGGAACGATAACCACCGCTAAGATGATATGAGTTATTAAAACGAAATAATAAAAATATCTGGACAAACCAACACCTCCATAAACTACAGAATCATGTGTGGCATGATGAAAAACGTAAGAAAGAAGGAAAATTACTGACAAAATAATTGCCGAATAAATAAGCTTCTTATGAAGTTCTCGTTTGCCTTTTTTTATGGCAACCAAAGCAAAAACAAGAATAAAAAAAACGGTACCATTAATAGAGGCATTTAAAAGCGGGAGAAAATCTACCGTTTCAACCGTAAACTTTGGTATTACATATAGTGTAAAAACTGCTATCGGTAATAGCAAAGACAATAGGAGTATTAATTTCTTGTGATTCATAAGTAGTAGATTAATTTAGGGTTATTTTGATCTGATAAACGGTAAAGTAATTTCTAAACTACTTCTTCTTAATATCCTTCATCAATTTTAATTCGTCAGCGAAATGTTGACAAAAACGACGCATATCTTCGGCCATTTTCTCATCGCCTGTTGCACGCTCATAAGTATCGGACATAGCTGTTAAAGTTTGATGAAAAAAAGTTTTCATTTCATCCACTTTCATCTCTTTGGTCCAAAGATCAATTCGTAGGGAGTTTTGCTTTTCAGCATCCCAAAGCGACATTAAAATAGCCTCTGATCTTTGATCTACCTCACCAGCATCTTCCGCTGTCCAATGAATTTTCTCAGGTACTTTATTTTCGTCTAAACTAATTTTAATTTTAATTTCCGACTCTTTCATCTTTACTGTTTTGGTTTGTAGCGCGATTCGCGTAATATCTTTTGAGCATCTTGCTCTTTGATCAATTCTGTTAAACTTATTTCAGGATGCGATTCCATATAAGAACGCACGATGTTCCACCCGATCCACTGCCCTACCCTTCCCGGGCTTTCACTATCGAAAGAGGTGTAAAACTTAGAAAATGGTGCATCTTCTATAAAACGTTGCTTATTCTGTTGATGACTGGAAAATAAGAGCTTGTTATCTATAAAATAAGCCCAAATATTTGCTTCATTACCCAAACACCATTCCATTTTATCTTCCGGATAACCCATAACAATGTGCTCCTTATGACCCGGCAACATCAAAGATGTTAAATAGTGGATTTTTCCATAATGTAACATCGAGGCCAACAAGCTATTATCGTCTAGAAAAGGAATATTCGAAGAAAAATAATAATGGAGCAGATCCGACAAAATATAATCTTTATCGAAGCCTTGTTTAATATAATCAGGAGCTGTTTTGTAAAAATGAGACTCCGAACCCAAATACATATCTAAGGCAATGAGCAGCGTGTTTCCGGAAACCACTATGGGGTCTAAACTCTCAAAATTAGAAACCCAGGTATAAATTTTTAAACTGTCATGATCCGGGAAATAATGATAGAAATATTGAAATGCGGCATTGATTTCAACATCCAATTCTTCCGTATTAGCATATGCTGAATCTACAGAATCAAACAATTCACGAATTTGTGGATCAAAAAATCGGTTTCTTAACATCGCATCATCCTGTCCTATTTTGAAAAAATCCGGATAATCTTTTTTCAATCTCAACAGATCCTCATTAAAACGAGTGCTATCCATAGCAAAAAAAACATGGTCGAAATGCCCTGTTTTTAAGAGTGTTCGCGCATTAGAAACATCCAAAGTCTTGTCCCCACAAGACTGTAAAAGGGTAAATCCTAAAAAAACAAATACAAATAGTTGCTTCATTTATATCAAAATTAATACTGCAAAAATAAGAAATGCTTGAATATCACATAAAAAGTAGATAGATATTCATCAAAAAGTCATTTTTATTACATTTGTCACTCCATTCATCAAAAGCACATGAAAACAGCAGACGTTATTACTCACATTACAAATTGGTTAAAAGATTATAGCAATCAATCCGGTACAAATGGTTTTGTAGTCGGCATTTCAGGTGGGGTTGATTCTGCAATTACCTCTACACTTTGCGCACTTACCGGAAAGAACGTTTTATGCTTACTCATGCCGATCCATCAGCATCAAAACGAATTTGATCGCTCTCGTGATCATGCAGAATGGTTGAAAGACAAATTCTCTAATGTTTCTTTTTGTACAACCAACCTAAGTGAAGCTTTCGATACGCTTTCTAAACAAATACCTACGGATCTACAAAACGATTTAACAATGGCCAATACCCGTGCCCGTATACGTATGACGACTCTTTACGCCTACGCCAGTGCAAAGGGGATGTTGGTAGCTGGAACCGGGAATAAAGTAGAGGATTTCGGAGTTGGTTTTTACACGAAATATGGTGATGGTGCTGTAGATTTAAGTCCCATAGCCAATCTAATGAAATCTGAAGTCTTTGAGTTGGCAAAAGAAATGGGAATCATAAACGCTATTCAATGTGCCGCACCTACTGACGGACTATGGGCTGACGGAAGGAATGATGAAGACCAATTAGGAGCGACCTACGACGAACTAGAATGGGCGATGAATGAATATGCCATTTCTACTAAAAATCGCTTTAATGGACGCCAAAAAGAAGTTTTTAAAATATTTACTCAACTGCACAATGCCAATCGGCATAAAATGGAAGTTATACCCGTTTGTTTCATTCCGGAGAACTTAAAATAAAA
>JANXFM010000105.1 GCA_024959975.1 Flavobacteriales bacterium | reverse complement strand
CCTGTGCTAGTTCCTTCACCAATAGTAATAGTAAATAACCCAAACCCATCAGTTGTAGTAGAATGAGTCTCTATCCATTGTTCTGTACCAGATGAAGATTCACTTAGTATCACAACTCTTACAGAGACATTCTGTTCAACAAGTTCTAACCCATTGTCATCTGTTGCAACAGCTTGGTAGGTAAATCCCTGTGGAGCCTGTCCAAAAGTAAGAAGTGGAAGTAATAAAAAGAGGTATATCAGTTTTTTCATAATCTGAGGGGGGATTAGTTTATCCTGAAAACACGATTAAGAAGCTCCAATACGTTGCTTAGCTACCTGAGTAGCTACTTTAACATACTAAAACAGTTCTTATATGACTGTATTTCTCAAGAGTAGCTACAAGTTAAGAAAAATATATATGCATTATATAGATTAATTAGTGAGTGGTAGGGATTGAAGTAGTAAGTATTATTAGAAAGAATAAAATCATCGATTATAAGAAAACATATTTCAAAACGTTCGTGTCATTAGTCGCATAATTATTAATTTAAATAGAATTTTTAAAGGTTGGTGTAATTAATGCGACAGAACCCTAAAAGCTCCAAATATTACAGTATTGTATAGTGGCAAAAATTAAATTTGCCACACTCCAATACGTAAATAAATTCTAAAAAATGTATCGGTTTTAGCCCTCTCTAATCACATTATGTAACGTCAATGTCGTGGTAGGCAAGGGATTGATGAAATAAATTGGATAGGTATTGTGTAAAATCGTATCTTTGATGTGTAGTTCTTTAACATATTATAGCATACTTCTTCAATCCATTGCTATTACTAGTGTAACGCTTAATTATGTTATTTCATGGTACGTATATTGTTAATTACTAATTATTAATTAAACTCAATGTCGCAACGGATGGCTTGGTGGTCGGAGAGTTTTTCTTCTAAGACTTTAAAGTTATAGGCAGACCAGTGCTTGTCGGCTAAAATAAAGTCGATCCTGAAAGGGAAGATCAGTTGTCTGTATGTAGCTCCAAAACCTTTTCCGGATTCCAGGAATGCATCTTTGTGATCAGCGTTTAATTTTCTATAGATATAACTTTGAGGGACATCGTTAAAATCGCCACAAATTAATGTAGGGTATGGGCTTCTGTTAATAGATTCAATAATTTTTTCAGCCTGACTTACTCTTTTAGAACTAGCCTTACGGATCTTATTTGAGAGTTTTTGTGTTTTGTCTTGCAACTGTTCTTCCAAAGTTTCCTCATCCCATTCTTTTAATAAACTATAGTCGTCATTTCCCAGATGAAGCGATTCTAAGTGAAGATTGTACACACGGACAGTATCTCTGTGAATAATCAAATCTGCATAGCAAGAGCTGTTTGTAGACGTTTCATTAAATATAATTTTTTGAGAAGAAACAATCTCATATTTACTGTATATCTGACTAAAACCAAAGGTGGCGTTATATGGATAATTTAGACTTGAAGACATTCCTTTTCGGGCTTCCTGAAGGCATAGAACATCGGTGTTTTCCTGATTTAAGAAATGGGATATTTTTGATTGATGTGTCTGCACTTTTTCTTTTTGTCCACCGGAGAAATAGGAGAGTTGGCTGTTAAAACTTAGAACCGAAAATGAATTATCCTGGGCTAGTGCTTTAAACTTGCTTTTGGCATGAAATACCGGAACTGAAAAGAAATAACTTAGGATGAGTACAGCCAATGAAAGGTAGATGGCTTTATTGAATCGTACCAACCAATAAAGGACAAAGAACAGGTGTGTTAGTAATAAAATTGGGTATCCTATAGCTAAAAGAGCTCCTAAAGAGAAGGTTTTTGGATTGATATAAGGCGATAAAAAGGCACAAAACCAAAGTAGTAAGAATACGATGTTGATTGTATAAAGAAGCTTATTTATGAGTGATAAGTTTTTCAAGCCTACATTTTTTTACTATTCTTAAATAAGTATTCTTTTTCTTTTTCAGTCAGGCTGTCGTATCCGGATTTAGCAATCTTATCTAAAATAGCATCAATTTTTACCGATCGTTCAGCTTTGTCAGAACGAAACTCATCATCCGTTTTAGTTTTTTTGTGTACCGTTTTCAGATGCTTCTTTTTAAAGATACCTATAAAGGAGTCTATAAGTT
This sequence comes from Flavobacteriales bacterium, assembly GCA_024959975.1. Lineage (GTDB taxonomy): Bacteria > Bacteroidota > Bacteroidia > Flavobacteriales > UBA7430 > JANXFM01. Next base: position 6,657 of record JANXFM010000105.1, on the reverse strand, counting down.
TGTCTAGACTTACAGTAATGTCTTTTCCTTTTTTCCACTGACGAATAAAAAGTACACCAATCAAAGCCCCACCTAAGTGAGCGATGTGCCCACCGGCATTCCCTTTAGGGATACTAATCACATCAATAAATACAGAAGCAATTGCTAGATATTTTATAGGTATCGCACCCAGGAAAATTAGATTTACCTTGTAATTAGGCACATAAGTAGCCACGGCAAATAAAAGGGCAAGTACAGAAGCAGAAGCTCCAATTAATTGACTTGTTTGATTGGCAAAAGCCGGAAGCATATTATAAGCTAACAGATAGGTGAACCCACCTGTTAATCCACCCATAATGTAGATGTTGTATAATTTTTTTGCATTGAAATATTGCAGGAATATTTGTCCTGCGAAATACAACCAGATCAGATTGAATAGGATGTGCATTAGCTCTGTATGAGTAAACATATAGCTAATGATTGTCCAGGGTTTAAACAAGAGTTCTACCGGTTCAGATGGCATGCCTAACCAATACACTAGATCAATACCGGAGCTTTGAAACAGGAAAGAAGATGTATGCAGGATCTGAAAAAATACAAATACTGCTACATTGATGTAGATCAATTTAAGCAGTGCATTTGCACGCTTGTAACGGTATTTTAAGTCCTTGAGCATTAATAAAAATTAAGATCGTTTTTCTTCCAGTATTTAATCAAAATAAAGCCAAATAACATGCCTCCGATATGGGCGAAGTGAGCTACATTGTCGCCGGCAGTGTTTTGTACACCCATAACAAACTCCAGTAAACCATAAATAATGACAAAGTATTTTGCTTTGATAGGGAAGAGTAAGTTTAGGTAAATAATTTGATTTGGGAAAGTCATACCATAAGCCAATAGCAATCCAAATACAGCCCCGGAAGCACCTACTACCGGGGTGTGGTGTAAGCTGTATAATGATCTTGCTTTATTAAATAGAGGGCTTGTAGCATCAAATGTACCACTATTTATGATGCCGGATATTTGTTCTGCGGTGAAGTGAGATTCAAGTCCGGATACCTGAAAATGAATGATTAGGTAGTGAATGAAAGCTGCGCCAAAGCCCGTAATTAAATAGTAGTTTAGAAAGCGTTTTGGGCCCCAAAAATTTTCAATTTGTGTCCCAAACATCCACAAGGCAAACATATTGAAGAATATGTGAGAAAGCCCTCCGTGCATAAACATGTATGATATGATTTGGTAAGGACTAAATTCAGGGGATTTAAAGTAGTATAAGCCCAAAGTTTCATTTAGGTCATAATGAAAAAGTTGACCCAAAGTAAATCTAGCTAGAAAAAATAAGGCATTAATGATGATTAAATTCTTAACCACCAGGGGCATGTTTGAAAAACCTCTTCCTGCGTACATTATTGAAAACGTTTAATAAGTTCGTTGATCTCTAAGATAATTGCTGTGGGTTTGTTGTGTATCGATATAAAGGGCAATTCACAGGCAAACAATTCATCTATTAATTGATTTATTTCCTCTATGACCATTGTTTTCCCGGTTTTGACAGCGTTGCTTTGAGCTAAACTTCCGGCCATGTATTTCTGACTGTCAGCTTTCCAGACATCACTTTCATTTTTATACGAATCCAGCATAGAATCGATAATTTTATCTACTTCACCGGCTTTGGTTTCAAAAGGAACACCATTGATCATTAAACAATGATCTGCAGGAATAGTAAAGTCAAAACCTAAGGCTTCAACATCTTCCATAATCTCCTTAAACAACTCCATATCACCAGGCGATAAATGAATTTCCTGTGGGAATAATAACTGCTGACTTAAAGGTCTGTTATTTTGTAAGGATTTAAAGTACTGCTCATAAAGAACTCTTTCATGAGCCCTTTGTTGGTCGATGATGAGGATACCCGATTTTAATTGGGTCAGGATAAATCTTTTTTGCAGTTGAAATGCAAATCTGTTTTCTCCAATTTCAAATTCAGCTTCTAAGGTTAGTGGCTGCGATTCGTATTCCGGAATGGCAGCATTCATATCCTCTTGAATTTCCTCAAATAGGGCTTCCCAATGCTTTCCTTTAGCAGACTTCGTAGGTGAGCTAAAACTTTTCGAAGAACTAAAGCCTCCGGACAGGGCAGTTTTACCTATTTCTTTCTCTTGTTCAAAGGGATTGAAATCAGGATCAACTTCGATTGTTGGCGTTTTAATTGTTTTTCCTTTTGAAGTTACGGGCACCTGATAATCCGGGTTTAAGCTAAAGTCTAAGCTGGGAGCAATATTGTATTGTCCTAAAGAACGTTTTAAAGCTGAGCGTAGAATTGCATATATGCTACGTTCGTCTTCAAATTTGATCTCTGTTTTAGTAGGGTGTATGTTCACGTCAATCTTTGCGGGATCAATTTCCAGAAACAGGAAGTATGAAGGATGATGATCTCCTTGTAACAAACCTTCCATGGCATTTGATACGGCATGATTCATATAAGGCGATTTTATGAATCGATCATTTACAAAGAAGAACTGTTCTCCCCTTGATTTCTTCGCAAATTCCGGTTTACATATAAATCCGCTGACATTGACGATGTCGGTTTTTTCCTCTACAGGCACCAATCGCGTATTGTACTTTTTCCCAAAAAGGCTTACCAAACGCTGACGTGGTGTTTCCTTAGGAAGTTGGTATTGTTCTTTTTCATTGTTAATCAAGGAAAAAGCAACCCCGGGATGAGCCAGAGCAATTCTGATAAATTCATCCAGTATGTACTTGTATTCAGCCCGGTCAGACTTCAAAAAGTTACGTCGGGCAGGAACATTAAAGAAGATGTTCTTAATTGAAAATGACGTTCCATTTGGGCAGGTACAAGCTTCCTGTGATTTAAATTCGGAACCTTCAATGGTAAGTTGAATTCCCAATTCAGCATCTTCTTTTTTTGTTTTTAGTTCTACCTGAGCAATGGCAGCAATAGAAGCCAGTGCTTCGCCTCTAAACCCTTTTGTTTTTAAAGTAAACAAATCATCTGCGGTGGATATTTTGGAGGTCGCATGACGCTCAAAACACATTCTGGCATCTACTTCATTCATTCCGCTACCATTATCAATCACCCGGATTAGGGTTTTACCGGAATCTTTAATAATGAGTTTTATGTCCGTAGCCTTAGCATCAATGGCATTTTCCATTAATTCTTTTACGGCCGAAGCAGGTCTTTGAACGACTTCACCGGCAGCAATTTGATTGGCAACGTGATCTGGTAGTAGTGTAATCAATCTTTAAAATTTTAATATCCAATAAGCAATCAGACAAAGAATAACTATAATGATGGCAATGCGTACTGAAGAAGTACCACTTCCCATTGTTGATCTTTTTTTCCAAGAGCTGCTAAAACGACCTTTTTCTACATTACCACTTTGTTTCTTTTCGGCCTTATTTCTGGCTTTTTGAATGCGCTCTTTGCGTTCGTCGTAATATCGGACGGGCATTTCAAATTGCTTGTGCTTTGGCGTTTTAAAAAACGATGGTAATTTTGGTGCTTTCATTAACAATCAAAAATAGAATATTAATTCAAAAAAATAGCAGCCCGGGGGCTGCTTTCTTTAGATTCTTTTCAATTGCTGTTTCATCATTTTTACCTGATCATCCAGCATATTGTGTTTGTCTAACTTTTTCACCTCCGTGAGCAATGTTGTTGCTTCTCTCTTTCTTCTACGCGATAGGGCAAGGCCTGCCAAATTTAATTTTGCAACAGCTTTATCCGTATCACTTCTTAAACCAACCGAAAGCGCTTTTTTAAAGAGCTTCTCAGCTTGATTCATTTGTGTTTGAGAAAGCACCAAACCATTAAGGTAGTAGAAATAAGCTTCCTGCGACTTTATCAGTTTTTCAGGATGTTTGATTTTACTCAAGGTCTTTCCGGCTTTTTGCATATCATTCTTTCTGAGATGATAAAAAGCTTTTAGTATACGTTCATTTTTAAAAATACTTAATATCACCAAACCCATAATGAGCAGGACTACGATACCGTAACCAATTTCGCCTTCGTTAAACAGGTAAACACTGGCTGAAAGTATTGCCAGAGAAAGTATGATCTTTATTTCTTTGTTGTACATAGGGAGTATTTTTTTACAAATTTAGTTAAGCAAATAGAATTGCTAAAGAAAAAATGAAGGAATTAAGTTTTAATTTTTCGAATTTTTATTCCAATAATAGCATAGAGCAGGGTCATAAACGGGCTAATGATGTTAAAGAAACAAAAAGGTAAATAGGTTAAGGTCGAGACTCCTAATACGCTGGCTTGAGTAGCACCACAAGTATTCCAGGGTATTAATACTGACGTTACCGTCCCTGAATCTTCGAGCGTTCTACTGAGGTTTTCGGGAGCTAAGCCTTTGTCTTTGTATGATTCTGCAAACATCTTACCGGGAACTATAATCGCTAAATATTGATCTGAAGCCGTGACATTAAAGAAAATACAGGTACCTGTAGTTGTTGCGACCAAAGAGGCTGTATTGGTGGCCATTTTCATTAATGAAGAAGATAATTTATGTAAAAAACCGGAGGCTCCCATAGCACCACCAAAACACATGGCACATATAATTAACCATACCGTATTTAGCATTCCAAACATACCTCCCGTAGTAAGTAAGTTGTTTATCATAGCGTTTTCAGTTACAATACTTACTTCTCCGGACATCGCATTCATAAGCGTAATAAATGAAGCCTGAAAGTAATTATTGCCGGCACCAAGTTCAGTGATGATTTCGGGCTGAAATATGATAGCTGCAAAGCCAGCAAGCAATGTACCCACAAAAAGTGCAGGAATTGCCGGCACTTTTTTTACGATTAAAAATAGTACAGCAGCGGGAACAATAAACAACCAGGGCGAAATAGTAAATTTTGATTCTATTGCTGTAAGAATGGTGTTAATGTCGTTTGCAGAACTTTGCGATTCCAGGTTTAAGCCCAAAAAGAGAAATAGGATCAATGTGATTATAATTGAGGGAACCGTTGTATAAATCATATAACGTATGTGTGTAACCAGATCCGTTCCGGCCATAGCAGGAGCAAGGTTGGTTGTATCTGATAATGGAGACATTTTATCTCCAAAATAAGCTCCGGAAATAACTGCTCCGGCAACCATAGCTTCAGACATGCCTAAAGCCTTACCTATTCCTAAAAGCGCTACACCTATGGTTGCAATGGTAGACCAGGAACTACCCGTAGCCATAGAGATAATAGCACTTACTATGCAAGCTGCAATTAAAAAATAGGTTGGGTTTACGATTTGCAGACCATAATAAATCATAGCAGGGACGATGCCACTGATGAGCCAGGTGCCAGCTAATGCCCCAATAAGCAAAAGAATTAATAGGGCAGGGAGCGCTTCAGAAATACTACTTTTAATACCTTCTAATATGGTTGACCAAGTTGTACCTCTTTTACCTGCTAAAACTGCACAGAATGCTGCAGAGAGCAATAAAGCCATTTGATTTGATCCCGAAAGAGAATCATTACCGTAATAGTATACGTTTAATGATAATAAAGAGATTAAAAAGAGGATTGGTAAAAGTGCAATACCAAGAGAAAGTGGTTTTATTTTATGCATCATTTTTATTTATAGCTGCGTAAAGATAATTTTTCAAAAATTATAAAACGATTTGTTAATCAGCTTTCAGTAGTCAGTATAAAGTATTTTAGTAAGTAGGTTAGTATGGATTGTTTCCTTGATGGGGCTTTACTTCGTTTCAAGCAACTTCATGAACGCAGGATAGTATGACAGCTTTCAGGGAAATCATTAATAAAAAAAAAGCCCACTTTTCAGTGAGCTTTTTTTATTCGTGACCCCGGCAAGATTCGAACCTGCAACCGTCACATTCGTAGTGTGATACTCTATCCAGTTGAGCTACGGGGCCATTTTTTTTGTAATACGCGTGCAAATATAGAAAAGCTTTTGATTAATTCAACCTTTTTTAAATGAGTTTTCATTTAGAAAAAGCAGCTATTTTGTGGAACTTAAAATTTAGATTATTTAATAACCGAATTCATTTTATTTTTTCGGTTTTCTCTTGAAAATTTTCTTAGGAAGATTTACTTTGGATTCTTCTTTTTTGAAGAGTCTTTCAATGTTCTTTTTATGAGTGAAGATGACTAAAATTGCTACCATAAAAGAGAATATGATTAAAGAATTACTTTCACTTTTGAAGTAATAAAGTATGCTAAGAGGGAAAGAGCAGGCTGCAAGAATTGAGCTTAATGAAACAAATCGACTTTTGATTAAGCTGATAAGAAATACAAGGACCGAAAATAGTGAAGCTAAGGGATGAATGGCAATGATTACACCTAATAAACTGGCAATTCCTTTTCCTCCTCTAAATCCAATATATATAGGGAAAATATGTCCTAATACAGCAACCAGACCCATGGCCAACATATATTCTATCGATTGATTGTTTGCTAGATTACTAAGGACTTCTGTTGCAAACCAGGCTTTAAAAATATCAATGAATAAAACGATAAATCCCGCTCTTTTTCCTAGAATTCTTAAGGTGTTGGTTGCCCCGGCATTACCACTTCCATGTTCGCGAATATCAATATTATAAAATCTTTTCCCAATCCAGACAGAACTGGGAATAGCTCCAATTAAATAGGCTGATAAAAAAAATAAATAGGTCATATATTATTTTTACT
>JANXFM010000095.1 GCA_024959975.1 Flavobacteriales bacterium | reverse complement strand
TATTACGGTTCTGCATCTCTTTAGCTTCGATACTCAAAGTAGCGTGAGGAACCAATTTTAGACGTTCTTTTTTAATTAATTTACCCGTAACTCTACAAATTCCATACGTTTTATTTTCTACGCGAATAAGCGCATTTCTCAAGTCACGGATAAATTTTTCCTGACGTTGAGCTAAAAGAGAATTCGATTCCTTAGAAAGAGTTTCTGATCCTTCCTCAAATGCTTTAAAAGCAGAATAAGTGTCGTTAGTCCCATTTCCGCCACCTTGAGTAATAGAATCTCTTAAACGTTTTAAATCATTGTCGGCAGATTCAATTTTCTCTAATATTAAAATTTTAAACTCTGCTAAATCATTATCTGAATATCTTTTACTTACCTCTATCATCACGTTATATTTTTGGGAGATTAATATCCTATTTTGTTAAGGCAATATAGGTTTTTATCTCATCAAATTCAACGGCTACAGCATTTTTTGGCTCAGTCTCGCAGATAAATATCTCATCAGCAAGCGTTTCACCACAGATGTAACTTTTGTTTGAAACGATAGCAGATTCGATCTTATCGTTTTGAGCAATACTCAATTTAATCCGGTCGGTAACTTCCAGCCCGGCATCTTTTCGCATATTCTGTATGCGATTCACCAACTCTCTAGCAATCCCTTCTTCAAGTAAGCCCTCATTCATCGTAATATCCAGAGCTACTGTCATTCCTTTATTATTCGCTACCAATAAGCCCGGAATATCTTGTGAGCTGATGAAAACATCTTCTGTTGAGATTACTAAATCAGCACCATCAATATTTAAAGTATAGGAACCCTCTTTTTCAAGTTGGTTGATATCTCCCTGTTCGAAACCTGAAATTGCGGCAGCAATTACTTTCATTTGTTTCCCATATTTAGGTCCTAAAGCCTTAAAGTTGGCTTTAATTTCCTTTACTAAGACGTTAGAATCCTCCGACATAAAATCTAATTCTTTCACATTTACTTCTGAAAGAACTAAAACCTTAATGGCATTAATCTGTGCTTTTATCTTTTCATCAGAAGCAGGGATCATAATCTTTTGAAGTGGCTGACGTACACGTAATTTTTCTTTTTTACGAAGTGAAAGCACCATCGAAGTGATGTTTTGTGCCATTTGCATACGCTTCTCCAAGTCGGAATCAATTAAGGTCTCATCTGCCACAGGGAACAATGCTAAGTGAACAGATTCTTCTTTTGGAAGCTCCGTTACATTCATTAGATCCTGATACAAACGATCGGTGAAGAATGGAGCAATAGGCGAAGACATTTTAGCAATGTTTACCAAACAAGTAAACAAGGTTTGGTAAGCCGAAATTTTATCCTGAGCATATTCTCCCTTCCAGAATCGGCGACGGCACAATCGAACGTACCAATTACTTAAGTTTTCAGTAACAAAGTCTTGTAATAAACGTCCTGCACGTGTTGGTTCATATTCGCCATAAGCTTTATCCACTGCTTTCATCAAAGTATTTAATTCTGATAAAATCCAGCGATCAATTTCCGGTCGTTCTTCAAGGGCAATATCGGCTTCAGCATACGTGAAGCCATCGATGTTCGCGTAAAGACTAAAGAAAGAGTAGGTATTGTAAAGTGTTCCGAAAAATTTTCTTTGCACTTCGGCAATACCGTCTATGTCAAATTTCAAATTATCCCAAGGTTGAGCATTGGTAATCATGTACCAACGAGTTGCATCGGGGCCGTATTTACTTAAAGTTTTAAATGGATCTACAGCATTCCCCAATCGTTTAGACATTTTCTGTCCGTTTTTATCGAGCACTAATCCGTTAGAAACCACATTCTTGTAGGCCACAGAATCAAAACACATGGTTGCGATGGCATGTAGTGTAAAGAACCACCCACGCGTTTGATCGACCCCTTCAGCGATAAAGTCTGCCGGGTAAGAAGTTTGCCCGTCAATCAATTCTTTATTCTCAAATGGATAGTGCCATTGAGCATAAGGCATAGAACCGGAATCGAACCAAACATCGATCAAGTCAGATTCTCTGTGCATCGGTTTTCCGTTAGGAGAAACCAATACAATTTCATCTACGTAATTTTTATGTAAATCGATTTTATCGTAATTCTCTTTCGACATATTACCCGGCTCAAAATCTGTAATGGGATTATTCTCCATAACGCCGGCGGCAACCGATTTTTCACACTCCTTGTAAAGTTCTTCGGCAGAACCAATACAAATGCGCTCATCACCTTCTTCGGTAGACCAGATAGGGATTGGAATACCCCAATAACGGGATCGAGACAAGTTCCAATCATTTAAATTCTCCAACCAATTACCAAATCGTCCGGTACCGGTAGATTCCGGCTTCCAATTGATGGTATTATTAAGCGCTATCATACGCTCCTTCATTGCGGTAGACTTGATAAACCAGGAATCTAAGGGATAGTACAATACCGGTTTATCCGTTCTCCAACAGTGTGGGTAAGAGTGTTCGTATTTTTCAACCTTAAAGGCTTTATCTTCTTCTTTCAGCTTGATAACAAGTTCTACATCAGCTGATCTTTCCGGTGCTTCACCTTCGGCGTAGTATTCGTTTTTCACGTACATACCTGCCAACTCAGCCATTTCCGGAACGAATCTACCCTGTAGATCTACAAGTGGACGAGGATTGTCGTTTTCATCGAGAACCAACAAGCCCGGAATACCAAAGTTCTTAGCTACCAAAGCATCATCAGCACCAAAAGTTGGCGCAATGTGAACGATACCCGTACCATCTTCGGTGGTAACGAAGTCACCCGAAATTACCTGGAATGCCTTATCTGCATCTTGGTAAGGTTGTGCATAAGGGAGCAATTGCTCGTAATGTGTTCCTACGATGTCAGACCCTTTAATGTCGGCCACCATGCAATAAGGAATTTTCTTAGCCCCAAATTCATAAGTGTCTAATTCGGCTTCTGTTTCAGCTTCGAAATATTTTCCTGAAAGTTGCTTGGCTACTAAAGCTTTAGCCAA
>JANXFM010000054.1 GCA_024959975.1 Flavobacteriales bacterium | reverse complement strand
TGTTGTAGGTAAATTTTATCCGACTGAGAAATTACTCCGTCCATAAACTTTCGACGTGTTTCACTTCCTTCAATGATCAAATTTCTATCGGCAGGAGAAATAATAACCAAAGGAAATAACCCAATGTGATCGGCAAGCTTTTCATACTCCTTTTTATTTCTTTTAAAAAGCTTTTTCTGCCCTCGCTTTACGCCACAAAAAACTTTCTCTTCTTGTTCATTCCTGTCAAAAACAGCTTCAATAGTAAAAAAGTGTTTTTCGTGCTGTATGTTCTGACTATCAACCGAGTTAAAATAACTCTTACAAAAGCACATGTAGTAGATCGCATCCAATAAATTTGTTTTGCCAACACCATTGTTTCCGACAAAACAATTGATGTTGGAAGAAAAAGTCAATTGAGCTTCTTCGTAATTTTTAAATGAGATTAGAGAAAGATCCCTGAGGTGCATGTAAAATTAATTTTCGTAAAAATAAGACCTGAATTTATATTTATAGCGGTGATTTCAGAATTTCTTTTATTTTTGTGCTTCAATAAACAAACAAGTAGGAAAATGGCTGAAAATAAAAATCAAGCACCGGAACAGTTAAAGACAATCGAGGAAAGCCTTACAAAGGCTGAGATGTATGTAGAAGATAACAAGAATAACTTAATGGTTGTTGTTGTTGCTATTGCAGTAGGTTTCAGCGCTTTCTTTGCTTACGATCGACTCTACGTTCAACCAAAAGAAAATAATGCAGGTGCAGAAATGTACATGGCTGAAAAGAATTTTGAACAAAACAAATTTCAGGAAGCTCTTGATGGTGACGAGCAATACGCCGGTTTACTGGAAATTATAGACTCTTATGGTAGCACAAACGCTGCCAATCTGGCTGAATATTACGCAGGTATTTCTTATTTAAGATTAGGTGACGCTGAATCTGCTATTGAGCATTTAGACAACTTCTCTTCAGATGATGAGATCTTAGCTCCTATTGCTCAGGGTGCTATTGGTGATGCATTCTCTGAATTAGGTCAGAATAAAGAAGCTTTAAACTACTACATTAAAGCTGCTGAATTAAGGACAAACAATTTTACGACACCTGTTTACTTAATGAAAGCTGCTAATGCTGCTTATTACTTAGGTGAAAACAATAAAGCATTGAGTTTGTACAATCGCATACAAAATGAATTTGCTTCATCAAAAGAAGGTCAAAATATTGGTAAATACATTGCACGTATTACTGCAGCTAAATAGTGTATGGCTACAACAAATCTATCATATTACGATAAAGACTCTATCCCAAACGCAGAAGGTCTGCGCTTTGGGATTGTTGTTTCTGAATGGAATAAAGAAATTACTGAAGGACTCTACAAGGGTGCTCATCAAGCTTTAATTGACAATGGTGTCGCTCCCGAAGATATTTTACGTGTAAATGTTCCCGGTAGCTTTGAATTAACTTTTGGAGCTTCTGTATTGGCCGAAACGACCGATGTAGATGCTATCATCACTTTGGGCTCTGTAATTCAGGGAGAAACCAAACATTTCGATTTTGTTTGTCAGGGAATAAGTAATGGAATCACACAATTAAATATCACACTCGATATTCCTGTGATTTTTGGCGTACTTACCGACAATACCATGCAACAAGCCATCGACCGTTCCGGAGGTAAATTGGGCAACAAAGGTGTTGAATGTGCTATTGCAGCCATCAAAATGGCTTCTATCAATCAAATTTTACGCTCAGAATAATTACGAATAAATGTCATGCAATCTTCCGATTAGCTCGTTGGTTATTGGGAATTACACCGCTGAGCCTACCTCCGGCAGGAAATCCTATCGAAGGGATGGGTACTACAGGGCATAGTTAATTGATAATGAATAATCCGTAATTATATAACACCAAATTCAATCTATAATCTTTAACTTTTAATTGTTCTCAATAGTCAATTAGAAGGCACTTTTCGATATCCTATTTACTCAGATTTACAAAAAAAATTCCACGCATAATAAGTGTATAAAGTTCCATAATAATTTAATACATTTGGGCGAAGATTATATGCTACAATTAGTCACTGCTAATAGCTTATAGCCTTTTGTATTTAAATGAATTTTAAGTGACGTAAAAGAGCAATCGCATGATGGTTTTAAAATTTGGAGGAACAAGTGTTTCCTCAAAAGAAAATTTAGAGCAGATAAAACTAATTCTATCACAAAAAAAGGAAAATTACATTGTAGTTGTTTCCGCTTTTTCCGGTATCACCAATAAATTAGAACAGATTATAGAGCAAGCTCTTGTTGATGAATCTTTTACTTTGATAGAAGAATTTAAAAATATTCATTTTAAATTAATTCATGAGCTCATCCCCATCAAGGATCAAACAGAATTACTTATCGCTGTTCAAGAAAAATGCAACGAACTGGAGGCGATCTGTAAAGGGATTTACATCTTAAAAGAATTAACAGATAAAACCAAAGCAAAAGTATTAGGTATTGGCGAGCAATTGTCCTCATTAATTGTGCATAGTTATTTAAATACACACCAGATACCTATTAATTTTCTAGATAGTCGCGGCCTTATTTGTGCCGGTAACGATTATTTAGACGGAGACGTTGACTTTGAAGTTTCAACAAACAACATTCTTAAAAAAATAAAAAAAGAAAACTACATTACAGGCGGATTTATAGCCTCTAATGAAAATAATGAGACTGTATTACTCGGAAGAGGTGGTTCAGATTTTACGGCTTCGATCTATGCAAGTGCCATTCGTGCGAGTTCCATAGAAATTTGGAGCGATGTGGATGGTATTCACAGTGCAAATCCTCAAAAAGTAAAAAATACGCTCTCTCTAAAAAAACTCAGCTACGAAGAAGCCTTTGAAATGGCATACTTCGGAGCAAAAGTGATCTATCCTCAAGCAATATTGCCACTGATAAAGAAAAAAATACCCCTATATCTGAAAAACACATTTCGTCCGGAGCAGGAAGGGACTTTCATCAGCCATTCACACAAAAAATCGACTCATAAAATACAGGGACTTTCTTCCTTAAATGATATCGCTGTTCTTACCGTTTCAGGAATTGGATTGTCGGGCAAAAAAGGAAGTGCTCGAAAAGTATTTCAAACTTTAGAAGAACATAACGTAAATGTAATCCTAATAACACAAAGTTGTTCGGAGCAAAGTATTGGAATAGGAATTAACGAATCTGATGCCGACATCTCCAAAAAAGTACTTGACCACACATTCAGAAATGAAATAAAAAGTGGTACAATACGACCAATGGACGTAACAAAAAACCTATGTATTATTGCTCTTATTGGCGATAATATGAAAAATAAAATAGGTCTTTCAGGAAAAGTATTTAGCGTTATTGGTGAAAATGGAATTAACATAACTGCCATCGCTCAAGGTGCCTCCGAGAGAAATCTTTCTATTGTTATTGATCAAAAAGATGAAGTAAAGGCACTGAATGTCATTCACGAAAAATTCTTTAGCAACATCGTAAAAAATGTGCACCTGTTTATTGCCGGAACCGGAAATGTAGGGGAAGAATTTTTAAAGATCATTTATTCTCAAAAAGAAAAATTGATCAAAGAATACAACATCAACCTTAAAGTTATTGGCGTTGCCAACAGCACAAAAATGCTTTTAAATGGTGGCGATGAAATTGGGGAGAAAGATAGTCTGAATGTCAAGAAAACAGGAGAAGCATACGGATCTTTACCTGAGTACCTTTCAAAAATAAGCGAACTGAATTTGCCGAATAGCATTTTTATTGACAATACGGCATCTCAAGTGGTAAGTGACGGATACCCTTATTTATTGGAAAACAGTATTTCAATTTCAACTTGTAATAAAATAGCCTGCAGTAGCGATTACAAAACGTATTCTCAATTGATAAATGCAGCTAAAGAATTTAATTGCCACTTTAAATACGAAACTACCGTAGGTGCTGCCCTACCAGTTATTAAAACCATTCACGACCTAATCATAAGTGGAGATGCGGTCAACAAGATTGAAGCGGTTATTTCGGGTAGCCTAAACTTTATTTTCAACCAGTATAATGGTGAAAATAAATTTGCCGACATAGTACTTAGAGCTAAAGAAGAGGGATACACAGAACCAAATCCGTTAATCGATTTAAGTGGATTGGATGTGATGCGTAAGATTCTTATTCTCTCTAGAGAATCGGGTTTAAAAGGTTCCTTATCTGAAATCAAATTCAACAGCTTTATCCCAGATGAGTGTACCAATTCAGAAAGTGTAGATGCCTTATTTGAAAATTTAGCCAAACACGAAGACTTCTTTAAAGCGCTTTATGCAAAAGCAAATAAGAAAGGATTTAAATTAAAAGTAGTTGCCACTCTTGAGAATAAAATACTATCCGTAGGCTTAAAAGAAATTCCTTCGGACAGTCCTTTTTTCAATTTAGAAGGAAAAGACAACGTAGTCGCTCTTTATACCGACCGATATGTAAGCGAACCCTTAGTCATTAAAGGTGCCGGTGCCGGTGCAAGTGTAACTGCCAGTGGTGTGTTTGCAGATGTAATGTCTATCGTTAACAAGTAATTTATGAATCAAATAACAGCTTACGCCCCCGCTACTCTAGCCAACTTTAATGTGGGTTATGATGTTTTAGGGCTGTCTCTGAACGATATCGGAGATGAGGTTGAATTGCGCTTTAACGGAACGGAAGAAAACAACATCATTAAGATGATTAATGGTGATGGATTGCCTGTCGATAGGGATAAAAATTGCTGCTCAGTAGTCATCCGAAAGATGCAGGAAGCACAAAATAAATTTACCGGTGTAGATATTATCATAACGAAAGGCTTTGCTGCAGGAAGTGGACTCGGTTCGAGTAGCGCTAGTAGTGCTGCTGCTGCATACGGGTACAACAAGTTAATAGGCAATAGCTATTCAAATAAAGAATTGGTTGCTTTTGCTGCAGAAGGAGAACGGGTGGCTTGTGGAACTGCGCACATAGACAATGTAGCCCCCTCAATATTGGGAGGAATTGTTTTAAGTAAAGGGAATAAAGCCTCTGACCTGATTGAACTCCCACTCCTCGAGAATTTATATGCCGTAACCTTATTTCCGGACATTAAGGTGAAAACCTCAGATGCCCGAAAGATATTAAACGACACCATTGATCTAAAAACACTAACCCAACAAGTTAGTCTTATGGGAGCCTTTGTGGCGAGTTTGTATGAAAAAGATATGGAATTATTTTCTGAAAGTCTAAAAGATCTGGTGGTAGAACCTATGCGTAGCTTACTCATTCCTAAATTTAACGAATTGAAAAATGCTGCTCATGAAAATAATGCTTTAGCCTTCGGAATATCAGGCTCGGGACCTTCCGTTTTTGCTATTGCCAAAAACAAAGAACATGCTTCTAATATACAACAAGCATTAGAAGATGTTTACAAAGACCTGAACATAAAAATACAAACACGCAAGCATTTACTTTGTAAGCAAAGTGGAGCTAGAATTTTAAACAAATGAAGTATCTAAGTACACGAAAAAATAACGAGCACATTTCTTTTAGAGAAGCTGTTATTAACGGATTAACGGATAATGGTGGTTTGTATGTTCCCGAAGATATACCTTCTATTCCAGCTGATTTTTTCAATAATATTGAGGCCTATGAAGACCTTGAAATTGCTTTAACAGTACTCAAACCTTTTGTAAAAGACTCATTAGACGACAAGGAGTTAAAAAACATCTTATCCGAAACGCTTAACTTCAAGATTCCTGTAGTTCCGGTAGAAAAAAACATTTCCTCTTTGGAACTGTACCACGGTCCTACACAAGCATTTAAAGATGTAGGAGCACGATTCATGTCCAGATGCCTCTCTCATTTCTACTCAAATAAAAAAGAAGAAGTAACGATTGTAGTCGCTACCTCGGGAGATACGGGAAGTGCCGTAGCCAGTGGTTTCTACAAGGTGCCGGGTGTATCAGTGAAAATCCTATTTCCAAAAGGAAAAGTAAGTGCTTACCAGGAATTTCAAATGACCAGCCTCGGTGAAAATATTGACGCCATTGAAATTGATGGTACATTCGATGATTGCCAAAAGCTCGTTAAAAAAGCCCTTAACGATGAATCTCTGAGGGGTAAAAAGTCTTTGAGCAGTGCAAACTCTATTAATGTTGCCCGATTGTTGCCTCAAATGTTGTACTACTTTTTTGCATACAAACAGATCAAAAAAGATCTAAACGGAAAAAAAATGGTGGTATCCGTTCCTTCGGGAAATTTAGGAAATGTTACCGCCGGATTGATCGCTAAAAAAATGGGACTTCCCATCCATCGATTCATTGCAGCACATAACGCAAACGATACTTTTTACGAGTATTTAAAAACGGGTGTTTTCAATGAGAAAAAATCCGTACATACCTACTCCAACGCTATGGATGTTGGGAATCCAAGTAATTTTGAACGCATCGAATATTTGTACAACAAAGATATCGATTCCATAAAAAAAGACATTACCGCATTTCGCTTTGACGATGAGTCTACACTACAGGAAATACAAAGTTGTTACGAAAAAAATAACTACCTGTTGGATCCACATGGCGCTGTGGGGAAATTAGCCCTGTCAGCAAACATAAAAAGTGATGAATTTGGTGTATTTCTTGAAACGGCGCATCCACAAAAATTCTCCAAGGTCATGAAAAAAGCACTGCCGGAATTCGAAATCCAAACGGCAGACCTGACAGATTGCAAAAAAACATCAATGCCAAACGATTACGAAGCGTTTAAAAAACAAATTGGTTGTTAGTTGTTGGTTGTTCAGCCTAACAATTATCCATTCTAAAAAGTCAAGTACGTTATCCATGAGATTCTGAAACAAGTTCAGAATGACCTGTGATAATTTTTTTCTCCTGCATAACAATGATTAATCAGTCATTATTAATTAATCATTAGCAATCAACTTCCCTGCAATATATCCGGTTGTCCAGGCAGCTTGAAAATTAAATCCACCGGTAATTCCATCAATATCTAAAACCTCCCCTGCAAAATACAAATCTTTACAAACGCTACTTTGCATCGTTTTAATATCAACATCAGACAGGCTTACCCCACCACAGGTAACAAACTCTTCCTTAAAAGTGGTTTTACCGGAAACAGCATACACATCATTCAGCAAAATATTAATCAACTTGTTTCTATTCTTCTTTGACAACTCCATCCAGGGTATCTGAGTATTAATCTGCACCTTTTCCAATAAGAACAACCACATTCTACCAGGTAATCCAAAAGGATTTGCATTAGCTATTTTTTTCTTGCGTATATTTTCAAATTCTGCATCCAGGATTTCATGAACCTCATTCTCACTTTTAATAGACAACCAGTTTATCTGAACATTAAACTGATAATTTTTATCGTGAAGCAATCGAGCTCCCCAGGCCGATAATTTCAATATGGCAGGACCACTCATTCCCCAGTGCGTAATTAAAACAGGACCTGTATATTGCAATTTTGTGCCCTGAATTCTAGCCGTCGCATTTTCTACTACGAGCCCCATAAGTTCTTTTACAGGTTCTTTAGGCATATTAAACGTAAATAGTGATGGAATTGGAGCAATAATAGAATGCCCAATATTTTTCAACCATTGAAAACCTTTAGCATTCGGACTACCACCACTTGCAATAATAATTTTATCGAAATGTTGTTTGGACCCTTTGAATACAAGTGTATATCCGCTTTTTTCCGGCACTAATTCATTTACCTGTGTCTGTTTAGCTATTTGGATCTTTTTTACCTGAGCCTCATGCATAAAACAATCTATAATGGTTTGCGAATCATCTGTAGTAGGGAACATCCGACCATCAGCCTCCGTTTTAAGAGCTACACCTCTGGTGGCAAACCACGCTTCGGTATCCTTAGGCTGAAATTGTGAAAAAGCCTTTTTCAACTGCTTTGATCCTCTTGGGTAGAATTTTGAAAGTTTGTTGGCTTGAAAACAAGAATGAGTAACATTACATCGACCTCCACCCGATATTTTCACCTTAGCCAAGAGTTTATCCGACTTTTCAAAAATGGTTACCTGAGCATCAGCATGATGTTCTTTCACAGAAAATGCCGCAAAAAAACCTGCTGCACCTCCTCCAATTATAGCTACTTTCATAAGGTCTAAAATAAACTATCTCAAACAAAAAACGACCACAAAAGTGGTCGTTTTAATTATAATTAAGTATCGATTAAGATTTAATCTTTCTCATTCTCAAACTTGCAGGAGTAACTTCTAAGTATTCATCTTCTCCTATGTACTCCATAGATTCCTCTAGTGAGAAAACAACCTTTGGAGCAATCTTCATGGCATCATCAGAACCTGATTTTCTCATATTTGTTAATTGCTTCCCCTTTACTAGGTTCACCTCTAAATCATTATCTCTGGAGTGTTCACCAACAACCTGACCTTTGTAGATCACATCAGTTGGAGCAACAAAGAAACGACCTCTGTCTTGCAGTCTGTTAATCGCAAAACCTGTTGCAGGACCTTGCTCCATAGAAATTAAAGACCCTTTCATTCTCGTAGGAATATCTCCTTTATAAGCACAAAACTCTCTAAAACGGTGGGTCATAATTGCCTGACCTGAAGTAGCCGTCAACATATTGTTTCTTAACCCGATCAAACCTCTTGACGGGACATCAAACTCCA
The DNA here is from genome assembly GCA_024959975.1 of Flavobacteriales bacterium. GTDB lineage: Bacteria > Bacteroidota > Bacteroidia > Flavobacteriales > UBA7430 > JANXFM01. The sequence continues at coordinate 1,753 of JANXFM010000054.1, read as the reverse complement.
GGTGTTGTAAATCACCTTTAGGCTCCATAACAAGCAAATCACCTTTACGTTGAGTCACCAACTCAATCGCTTTACCCGAAAAATCTTCCGGCACATCAATAACTAATGTTTCGTAAGGTTCACATTTAACACCATCAATAACTTTTTCAATTACCTGTGGCTTCCCAACTTGTAATTCATACCCTTCACGACGCATCGTTTCAATAAGTACAGACAAGTGAAGAATACCACGTCCAAATACATTAAACTTATCTTCAGAATCTGTTGTTTCTACGCGTAATGCAAGGTTCTTTTCAGTTTCTTTAAAAAGACGATCTCTAAGGTGACGAGAAGTAACAAACTTACCTTCTTTACCAAAGAAAGGTGAATTGTTAATCGTAAACAACATACTCATGGTAGGCTCATCTACAGAAATTCTTGGCATAGCATCCGGATTTTCCAAATCAGCAAGTGTATCACCAATTTCAAAATCATCTAAACCAATAACGGCACAAAGATCCCCACTTCTAACTTTATCAACTTCAGTTCTACCAAGACCTTCGAATACGAATAACTCTTTAACACGAACCTTCTTATTTACGCCATCTTTACATAGCATATAGTCTTTTCCTTTCTCTAAATCACCACGGAATACACGACCAATAGCAATTCTACCTTTAAAACTAGAGAAGTCTAAAGAGGTAATTTGCATTTGTGGAGTACCTTCATGGTAGGGTGCTTCAGGGATCGTTTCCAAAACCGCATCTAACAAAGGAATGATATTATCTGTAGGCTTTTTCCAATCCGTACTCATCCACCCTTGTTTAGAAGAACCATAAATGGTAACAAAGTCTAACTGGTCTTCAGTAGCATCTAAATTGAACATTAAGTCAAATACTTGTTCCTGAACAATATCAGGTGTGCAATTTTCTTTATCAACCTTGTTTACAACGACAATAGGCTTAAGACCCAAAGAAATCGCTTTACTCAACACAAAACGTGTTTGAGGCATTGCTCCTTCAAAAGCATCTACTAAAAGTAAAACACCATCGGCCATTTTTAAAACACGTTCTACCTCACCACCAAAATCGGCGTGACCGGGAGTATCCAAGATGTTAATTTTAACATCTTTATAATTTGCGGCAACATTCTTTGAAAGAATCGTAATTCCACGTTCTCTCTCCAAATCATTATTATCAAGAATGAGTTCCCCAGTAACTTTTCTCGGGTCCATAATCTGACATTCGTGAATAATTTTGTCAACTAAGGTTGTTTTACCGTGGTCAACGTGTGCAATAATAGCAATGTTACGTATCGATTTCATGCTCAAAATTTAAGCTGCAAAATTACACAGAATAAATGAGTGACCGGCTATAATAACAACTTATTTATTGCGAATACTTTTTAATATAGATAGCGAAGCACAATGGAGAATTATATCATCTAGAAAGTATGGTAGGGAATTTTATCTGAAGAAGAACTCAATAGTCATTCTATGAGCTTAGTTTTAGCTTTAAATTTTTGTTGAAAGTATAGAATAATGCATTCAAATGAAAAGAAATAAACTTTGATGTTAATAGGATTCCTGAGCTAATATTAAATCAATGATATATTTATTCTGAAGTGAAAAACTCAAAAGTGAATTCACCCCTTCAAGCTCCATTTTCTTACAAATACTAAAACGATGATTTTGTACTGTTTTACCACTCAAATACAATCTTTTAGCAATTTCATTGGTGCTTTTATTATCTGCAATATGCCTTAAGACCTTTTT
>JANXFM010000211.1 GCA_024959975.1 Flavobacteriales bacterium | reverse complement strand
TATCCCGAACTATTAGCGACTTATTTTGGTCATTCATACACATGTAATGATGAAACAGCATGCAATTATGGAGAAGAAGCATCATGTGTTTTTGCAGAGACTTATTTGGATTGCGATGGAGCTTGTGTGCTGGATGCTGATGCTGACGGCATTTGTGATGAAATGGAAGTTGCAGGGTGTATGGATGAATCCTCTGATTTTTACAATCCTAATGCCACAGATGCACTTCCGTGTATTTTGGAAATAGGAGCAATTTATCAAGGCGGCTATGTTTTCCGGATCAACGATGATGGAACCGGTTTAGTTGCTGATCTGAATGATCTGTCGGATCTGTATAATTATTCAAATGCTGTTGATGTGTGTGAGTCATTAACCAATGGAGGTTACGATGATTGGTATTTGCCGTCTATTGAAGAATTAGAATTAATGTATTCTACCATTGGTCAGGGCGCTGATAATGTAGGGAGCTTTTTAAATGATATGTACTGTTCTTCGACCTGTTATGGTTCATGTACCTCTGAATTTTGGAAATACAGTTTTAATAACGGAGGTAGTTACAAGACTTCATTACTTTATATAGGAAAGGTTCGTGCTGTCCGGGCTTTTTAATACTTTAGCCCCTGTTATTTTTAGTGATTTTATAACATGCCACATATACTTCAAAACAAAAACCTGGAAATTCATATTGATCTTCCCGATGAGAATTATAAGGCCTCGAGATTTGACCGGACAGGGAAAATTGTAAAAGTAAAATTCCATAATGTCCTCTTATCGAGTGTTGAAAGAACGGATCGTGAAAATGAAGATCATTTTGGAAAAGGATTTTACAATGAATTCGGAATTGACACTGCATTAGGTTTTGATGAGGCAGAGATAGGAGGCTGGTTTCACAAAATAGGAGTGGGCCTCTTAAAAAAAGACGAGAATCAATATTTGTTTAGTAAAAATTACGAGATCAAACCGGCTGAATTTACCGTAATCACTGAGCCGGATCGCATTTTAATAAACTGCAGCTCAGAGTCAGTGAATGGTTATTCCTATGTATTGAAAAAAGAGATCCAATTGTACGAAAGTAAATTCAGTGTCAAATATTACCTGCAAAATACCGGCGAAAAAGATATTGTTACAAACGAGTACAGTCACAATTTCATTGCAATCAATAAAGACCGGATAGGGGACAACTATGTGTTGAAATTTCCATTTCAATTAAAAACTGAACGATTTGAGGAAACCGTTAATCCAGAGCGAAAAGTTGATATCGGGAAAAATGAAATGAAATTTAACAGTACGCCCAAGGAACAATTCTTCTTCAGCAACCTTTCAGGTAGTGAAACGATTGATGCAGCATGGGAATTAATAAACCTTAACGCCAAGGTCGGCATTCGTGAAACCGGAAGCTTTCAGACAAATAAAGTCAACCTTTGGGGATGGAAACACGTAATCAGCCCGGAGCTATTTGTTGACCTGCACATCAAGCCCGGCCAATCCGACGAATGGTCCAGAACCTACCATGTGTATAAAGTTTAAGAGTTTTTAGTTACGCGAACTTTGTTGTTGTTAAACAGCATGATTAATGATCTCATCGACCACCTCCGGATTTAACAGCGTAGTTGTATCCCCTAAATTATCAGCATCTTTACAGGCAATTTTTCTGAGAATTCTACGCATAATTTTACCCGATCTGGTTTTTGGAAGACCTGAACAAAATTGAATTTTATCCAATTTAGCTATCGGACCTATTTTATCACTGATCAACTTATTGATCTGTCGGTAAAGCTCTTCATGTTCATTACCGTTTATGGAAGACTTTATCGTTAAAAATCCGTACAAAGCATTTCCTTTTACATCATCCGGATAGCCCACAATTGCACTTTCGGCGATTAAAGGATGCTCATTAATGCAGTCTTCAATCGGGGCAGTACCTAAATTATGTCCTGAAACGAGTATGATATCGTCCACCCTTCCTGTGATTCGATAGTACCCCTTTTCATTTCTGATGGCACCATCGCCCGTAAAGTAACGATCCTTAAATTTTGAGAAATAAGTATCTTTATATCGCTGATGATCGCCCCAAATTGTTCGTGCAATAGAGGGCCATGGGAATTGAATGCACAAGTTTCCTTCCACTAAATGATCCTTAATCAGAGCGCCGTCAGCATCCACCAAAATAGGTTGTATTCCCGGTAGTGGGAGTGTAGCAAAAGTTGGTATTGGTTCAATAGCAGAAGGAACAGGTGCGATCATAATTGATCCTGTTTCCGTTTGCCACCAAGTGTCTACAACAGGGCATTTTTTTTGTCCGATATTCGAATAATACCATTGCCATGCTTCCTCATTAATGGGTTCACCAACCGTACCTAATATTTTTAGGGAACTCAGGTCGTATTTTTTAACATGACTTATATTTTCTTTCGCTATGGCTCGAATGGCCGTTGGTGCCGTGTAAAATTGATTCACTTTATATTTTTGAACAACTTCCCAGAACCTTCCCCAGTCAGGGTAGGATGGAACCCCTTCAAACATAAGGGTTGTTGCACCATTTAGCAAAGGACCATAAACGATGTAGCTGTGTCCGGTAATCCAGCCGATATCAGCAGTACACCAGTAAACATCGTTCTCTTCATATTGAAAAATATTTTTAAACGTATAAGCTGTATTTACCATATAACCGGCAGTGCTATGAACCATACCTTTAGGCTTGCCTGTAGAACCGGATGTGTATAATATGAACAGAGGATCTTCGGAATCCATAATTTCTATGGGGCATTCATCTTTTGCGGCATCTAAAAGGGGTTGTAACCACTTGTCTCTGGGAGTATTCATAGAAACACTTGAGTTTGTTCTTTTCGCAACAAGAACCGTCTCGATCGTGTTACAAGAATTTAGTGCCTCATCAACAATTGATTTCAGGTCAATGCATTTATTTCCTCTAAAAGAACCATCACTGGTAATGACCATTTTACATTCTGAGTCATTTATACGGGTGGCAAGAGAGTTGGAAGAGAATCCTGCAAACACCACAGAATGTATCGCACCGATCCTTGCACATGCTAAAGTTGAAATAGCCAGATCGGGGATCATTGGCAAGTAAATACACACCCGATCTCCTTTTTTGATGCCCTGACTTTTTAGAACATTAGCAAATTTACAAACCCGGGCATGCAATTCATTATAACTGATATGCTCTTCTTTTTCCTTAGGGTCGTTAGGCTCAAAAATAATGGCTGTTTTATTTCCATTCTCTTTTAAATGGCGATCAATACAATTTTCTGTAATGTTCAGTTTCGCTCCTTCAAACCATTTGAATTCCGGTTTAGAAAAGTCAAAGCTTAATACTTTGTCCCATTTCTTTTGCCAGGTGAAGTTGTTTTTAGCAATTCCTTCCCAAAAAAGCTCCGGTTCTTCAACAGAATATTTGTAGTCAGTTAAATATTGCTCTAAGTTTTTAATGTGGTACATACCCTGTGATTTATCTTTTGTTAAAAATAATAATATTAATGAAAGAATAAATATTTAATTAATGTGAGTTCGAAATAAGTTTTTTTCTTTTTTTATTTCATCCTGTACATCCAGGCAGGCTCCCCTTCGGCAGGCTCAGGGACCGAGGATAACAAACGAATCACATAAATTAATTGGGCTTTACTACTATGAGTGTCTTCCTTAACCTTGGGTTTAAACCCAAGGTTAAGGAAGGAAAAGAGCGGAACTTGTTCTTCAGCCCCTGTTTTTACTGTAATAGGATAAACAACCTTATAGTCTATATCTGATAATCAGTCTCATAAAGCTTTGGCATGACTTTTGTTATTAAGGAGTTGACGAGAATTGTGATTCTTAAAGTTTTTTTAACAAAAATTGCAAAATGATTTTTTTAGACCATCTCCCCCTGGTAGGCATTTTTTTATGGTTCATTACCCTTATTCTTATTCTCCCAAATAGAGGTGCGCTGTTAAAAAACAACTTAACAAAATCACTTATCGTTTTATCTGTATGTTTGTGTATTATTGATAATATAGATGCTTATTTTCTTTTTAATGAGATTGAAAACAATCTACTTTATATATTTTTTGGGGTTTCTGTGGGGTCTTGGCATTTAAAAGGAGCCTTCATTTTCTTTATTTTACACTCCATTTTTTCGAATAAACACATTATAAAAAAATGGGGTATAATTGTTATTGCACTTACCTTAGTAAGGTTTTCTGCACTTGTTTATACTTATCAAATTAGCCCTTGGAAATTCCAAGATTATTCATATTGGAAATTTCAAGATGGTTTAGATTTTGGGGCTGCCTTTGTAGTAGATTTTTACCTGGTTTTTTTATTTAATCTGGGTTTTCTTATCGCTTCACTTTTATACGTAAAAACTCTTGTTTTTGCTGTTGAACATAAACAGGGTAAAAAAAATATATACACCCGTTTAAAACAATTTCTAACAATTTTTGTTTTTTTTGGTATCTGTACAATTACGTTCAGCATATTTTCAAACATCAACAATTTGGATCCTTTGAATTTGTTTAAAATAAATGTGACGATATTAAATTTGTTGTTTATTGTAGTCATTATCTTCATAGCAAGATTTCCAATTTCTCATCTTTTTAGTGGCTTCAATGAGGTTGAAGAAGTTGAATGTAAAAAATATACTTTAACCTTAAAACAACAAGAATGTCATATGTTGATGATTAAAATAACATCAATAATAGAAAAAGATAGCGTCTATTTTAACCCGGAATATCGATTAAATGATCTGGCAAATTCATGTGACATCTCAGTTCATAAAGTCTCTCAGGTGATCAATTATGTCGAAGGGGTAAGTTTTTCTGATCTCATTAATAGATACCGAATTGAAGAAGCAAAAAAAATGCTTATTTCTGAAAAGTTTAAAACATACACCATTCTCGCCATAGCACATGAGGTGGGGTTTAATAGTAAAACTGCTTTCTACAATGCGTTCAAAAAGATCTGTGAGCGTTCCCCTTCTGATTATATTAAAGAAAATAAAGCCATCTAACCGATGTGTTTTTTGTTGAAAAATCTACATATTTTACATTAAAACACCACACTTTACTTTAGAGGTTTTTCATGAAATCCACTTATTACACACAAGGCTGTGTTTTTAAGGCGCTGATAATAAAATATTTAGTTTAACATATTCTTTGTGTAATCCACTTTTTACAACCTGTCTTTTTTTGTAAAACCCACTTTTTACAATCTGTCTATTGTTATTGAGTTCATGTCGATGTAATTTGCAATAGGATCGTAATAATCCTAATTAATTAACAGATAGCCTTATTTGATTTAAACAAAAACTTGCAAAATGATTTTTTTAGACCATCTCCCCTTGGTAGGCATTTTTTTATGGTTCATTACCCTTATTCTTATTATTGTATCTAGAGATGGACTTTTAAAAAACAAGTTAACAAAATCACTTATCGTTTTTATTTGTTTGTGTATCATTGATAATATAGGTGCTTATTTTCTTTTTAATGAGATTAAAAACAACCTACTTTATATATTTTTTGGGGTTTCTGTGGGGTTTTGGCATTTAAAAGGAGCCATCATTTTCCTTATTTTACACTCCATTTTTTCAAATACGCATATTATAAAAAAATGGGGGGCAATTGTTATTGTACTTACCTTAATAAGATTTTTAGCACTTATTTATGCGTATCAAATTACATCCTGGGAATTTGAAGATTATTTAGATTTTGGGGCTTCTATTTTTTGGATCGATTATTATCTGGCTGATCTATGTAACATAGTTTTTCTTCTCGCTTCAATTTTATATGTGAAAACTCTTGTTTTTGCAATAGGACTTACACCGGACAAAAGAAAAAAATATAACAGTTTAAAACAACTTCTAACAATTTGTGTGTGTTTTGGTGTCTGCACAATTGCGTTCAGTATGATCTCAAATATCAACAATTGGGATACGCTGAATCTGTTTAAAATAAATGTGACGATATTAAATTTCTTGTTTATTGTAATTATCATCTTCATAGCAAGACCTCCAATATTTCATCTTTTTAGTAACTTTAATGAGCTTGAGTCGGGTGAATTCGAAAAATATACTCATTCAACCTTAAATCAAGAAGAATGTTATGTAATGATGATTAAAATAATATCAATAATAGAAAAAGAAAGAGCCTATTTTGACCCGGAATATCGATTAAATAATTTGGCAAATTCATGTAACCTTTCTGTTCATAAGGTCTCTCAGGTGATTAATCAAATCGAAGGGATTAGTTTTTCTGATTTCATTAACAGATACCGAGTTGAAGAAGCGAAAAAAATGCTTATTTCCGAAAAGTATAAAACACACACCATACTCGCTATCGCACATGAGGTGGGGTTTAACAGCAAAACTGCTTTTTACAATGCATTCAATAAGGTGTGTGAGGTTTCTCCTTCTGCTTACGTTAAACAAAATATAGTCCATTAAGTTTTTTTTAAAAATTCAATATTGGCATCATTTTTGCAATAAGACTAGTGTAGGGCTTGTTTTTAATGCCCTGTATTATTTAAACAGGATAAATCATCAACTTTTTCATTACCCTTTTCTTTGTAAGTGTAAGAGAGGATTTATTTTTTTGTTCTACTTTACTTATTTTACAATGCACGCATTGTAAAAGACTGATTTTTTTGTTAACTTGCACACTTTAACTGATTTATAACTTAATCCCCCCACTATGAAGGCTTTTAATC
>JANXFM010000145.1 GCA_024959975.1 Flavobacteriales bacterium | reverse complement strand
AAATATCTTTTTTTCTGTTTGACCAGCACAGTCATTTTGTGGCAATGTGCGAGCATACAAAGTCCTTCCGGGGGAGAGAAAGATGTTAATCCCCCTGTCGTTTTGAGTTCATCCCCTGAGCAAGGTGCTACCAACGTAAATCCATCGCTTATTGAAATTAAATTTGATGAATTCTTTGTCTTGAAAAATTTATCAAATGAACTGTTAATTTCTCCCCCACTAAATGAAAAGCCTATCATTTCCCAAAAGGGAAAAAGCTTATTCATTGAACTTCAGGAATCACTGAATCAAAACAGCACTTACACACTAAATTTTGGAAAAGGTATTGCCGATTTCCACGAGGGAAATGTTCTTAAAGATTATTCTTTAATCTTTAGTACGGGTAGTGAACTCGACTCTCTTACTATTCAAGGAAAGGTGTTACCCTGTCCCGATAAAATTCTGCCTGAAGGACTTGTCGTTGGAATTTACCAAAAAGACAGCCTGGTAAAAGATTCTACCATTTACCTGAATAAACCTGATTACTTTAGCCTCGTAGATGAGCAAGGGCTGTTTCATATTGAACACATCAGAAGTGGCCATTATGAACTTATTTCTTTTGAAGATGTCAATGCAAACTACCAATACGACGGGGTTTCGGAACAAATTGCTTTTCACAATAACATCATTGACCTAAGTGATAGCACAGCTTATGAAATTTGGCTTTTTGCCGAAGAAGATGAATTAAAATTATTAGACTCCAAAAACAACAAGGGTCGTTTGCACTGGGCTTTTAACAGAGAACCGGATTCCTTTGAGATTCATTCAGAACCAAGCATTGAATACTACAGTAAAATTGAAAAAGACAGCCTTTTTGTCTGGCCATTAAATACAGTTGACGACTCTGTATTTATTTGGACTGAAGTAGAACAACGCCGGGACACTATCTTAGTAAAAGCGGACACACTGAGACAACAAAAAATCAATATCATCACGCTTTCGGACACCTATTTAAAAGATTCTGATGAATTTCGCTTAAACGTTTCAGCTCCAATTACAGAAATAGACACTTCTAAAATTGAACTTATTGCAGACTCTGTTCAAGTTGATTTTGTCGTTCACAAAAGTGATTTTGCCCTTGCATTTGAATTTGAGCATAAAGGAAATCAACAATACGATCTCACCCTGCATCAGGGAGCAGTAAAAGGCTTGAATAAAAGCATAAATGACAGCACGAAACTTTCCTTCTACACCAAAGAAGAAAGCGCCTTAGCAAGTCTTAAAATAAATGTTGCGTCAGATCATAAACACTATTTCATAGAACTCTTGAAGAAGGGTGAAGTGTCAGAGAAAATTTACTCCGGAACAGCACTGTATTTTGAAAAACTTTTACCTTCTGAGTATGAATTACGCTTGATCGCAGACTCCAACAATGATGGGGTATGGACTCCGGGAAACTACGCTGAAAATTTACTCCCTGAAAAAGTTTATTATTATCCCGAAGTGTTGAATTTAAGAGCCAATTGGGAATTGGAGATTGAGTTAAAAATTGAGAACTGAAAATTGGTATTAAGTACAAAGTAGTAGGTAGTAAGAATTAACTCCCGAACTATCGGGATGAAAATTGACAAAGGATAATTGAGAACAGATTACGAATTAAATAATTGATTTGTCAGGATTACAAAACTGCCAACTGAAAACTGATCACTGGTCACTTTAAATTAAAATCGTCTCGGTCGGCTAAAAACGGCAAGCGTCTTCGAAGCTTAGAAAGGTGTTTCTTAGAAAGTGTCAATTCCACAAAACCAATTTCATTTTCGGGAGCCATAGAAATTAAATCTCCATCGGCATCGATCACTTGTGAATGTCCTGAATACATCGCTTTGTACCCATCTTCACCTATCCTGTTTAAACCAATAACGTATGCCTGGTTTTCTATGGCACGTGCCTTTAATAATACATCCCAGGCTGCAATTCGTTTTTCCGGCCAGTTTGCCACGAATAAAAGTAGATCATAATCCACATCATTACGCGAAAATACAGGGAAACGAAGATCATAACAGATCATAGGGCATATTTTCCAGCCTTCGTACTCAACAATCAATCGTTCGGTTCCTGCCGTAAAATGCTTGTCTTCATCGATCAAATTAAATAAGTGTCGTTTGTCATAATGGAGCACTCGCCCATTGGGTTCCACCCACAAAAGCCGGTTAAAAACATGCCCCTTCTCTTTGATCATAACAGAACCACATAAAACAGCTTTTTTCTTTTTGGATACAGATTTCATCCAGGCAAGGGTTTTGCCATCCATTGTCTCCGCCAAATGAGTAGAGGCTACCGAAAACCCTGTGCTAAAAAGCTCAGGTAAAAGAATCAGGTCTGCATCAGTTACCTCTGCTAAATAAGTCGCTATCTGAGTCCTGTTTTTCAAAGCATCTTCCCAGTGCAAATCACATTGCAGCAGACATATATTTAATTCTTCCTTCATGGTTTATTATTCTTTGCTACGTATATTCAAAAGTAAGCATTGTATCTTTAAGTTATATTTTATCCATCTCAAATCCAAAAAAAAAGACCATCTCTTTCGAGATGATCTTTGCTATATTGATCTGTTTACCCAAAGAGGGTCACAGATTAAAGGTCACGTATTACTCCTCTTCTTTTACGGCTTCAATTACTAAAGTGTCAACTGCAGTTTCAGGAACTACGG
>JANXFM010000057.1 GCA_024959975.1 Flavobacteriales bacterium | reverse complement strand
CTATCCTTGCTTCCCATTCATGGTCATTACCATTTTCACATTTCCACCATACTTTTATTCCTGAATTTATAGTAAATTCATCAGGCTTTAAGATTCCATTTTTAGTTGGATGCCATTGTTTTGCGAGTTTGGGTTTTCTTATATCTAGAGATATTTCTTTTGGAAGTTTTTTCAACGCCTACAACTTTGCTATTTAACTATATTGATTGATTGATGTGAATGTATGAAAAAAGTCTGAGATTACATAAATAAATCTTGTGAATTGTTAGTAGTCAGTTTGTTAGTGCTTGTTCATTGAAACTTTATTCTTTGAAAATACGAATATGCCGATACTCCAATAACGATTGGGGCGGGACAGGGTGATCATTCATTTTTTAATTTTTATCCGAGCTACTGAAACGCCTAAAAACTATGTACTATCAAAAGTAAAAGCTAAATTGCGTCACAAATTTTATCGAATGAAAAAAGTAGCATTATTGATCCTTGATGGCTGGGGACACGGAAATGAAACCCGGTCAAACGCTATGAAGAATGCAAAGACCCCCTTTGTAGATTCTCTCTATAAAAATTATCCAAATTCTGAGTTACTTACCGATGGAGAACATGTGGGATTGCCTACAGGGCAGATGGGGAATTCTGAAGTTGGACACCTTAATATTGGTGCGGGAAGAGTAGTTTACCAAGATCTGGTAAAAATAAATCATGCCGTTAAAGACAATACTTTTAAGAATAATGTGGAGCTCAATAAGGCTTTTGATTACGCTAAGAAAAATAACAAAGCGATTCATTTTATAGGCTTGGTTTCCGACGGAGGAATTCATGCTCACGAAAGACATCTGCACCACCTATGTGAATTGGCTGATACGGCAGGTTTAGATAAAGTATTTATTCACGCTTTTACCGATGGTAGAGATACCGACCCAAAAAGTGGAAAAGGATTTATAGAAAATCTGGAATCGAAAATCTCAAATCTTTCTGCCGAACTAGTGAGTGTAATCGGACGTTATTACGCCATGGATAGAGACAAACGTTGGGAGCGAATAAAATTAGCTTACGACTTGTTGGTAAATGCCGAGGGTGAAAAAAGTCAGGATATGAGTGCTTCTATTCAAGCTTCTTACGATAATGATATCACCGACGAATTCATAAAACCTATTTCTAAGGTTGATACCAATGGAGATGTTATCGCTAAAATTCAAGATGGTGAGGTAGTGATCTGCTTTAACTTCCGAACAGATCGTTGTAGAGAAATAACTACTGTACTTACGCAAGAAGATATGCACGAGTACAATATGCATAAACTCGACCTGAATTATGTAACCATGACTATGTATGATGAGGCATATAAAAATGTGCCTGTTTTATTCTACAAAGATAATTTACAAAACACTTTAGGAGAAATTTTATCAGCTAATGGGAAAACACAAATCCGAATTGCTGAAACCGAAAAATACCCACATGTTTCTTTTTTCTTCTCTGGTGGTAGAGAACAAAGTTTTGATGGTGAAAAACGGATTATGATCCCTTCGCCTAAAGTGGCTACATACGATTTACAACCTTCCATGAGTGCTCAAAAAATTGTGGATGCCATTATCAATGAAATTGAAAATGCTCCTGCAGATTTTATTTGCCTAAACTTTGCCAATCCGGATATGGTAGGGCATACCGGCGTTTACGAAGCTGTAGTAGAGGCTTTAGAAACCGTTGATAATTGTGCTAAACAAGTAGTAGAAGCGGGTTTGAAACAAGATTATGGTTTTATCATTATTGCTGATCATGGTAATGCTGACTTTATGATTAATGAGGATGGAACTCCGAACACAGCTCACACTACAAATCCGGTTCCTTGTTTCTTGTTAAATACTGATTTTTCCGAAATTAAAAATGGAAAACTTGCCGATGTTGCCCCAACGGTACTAGAAATTATGGGTGTAGATATCCCTGTGGATATGGATGGAGACATACTGATCTAAGAGGTATTAGGTACTAGGTAGAAAGTACAAAGTATTTTGGTAGGTGTTACTCTGAGTTTGTCGAAGTGCGACAGGTTCAAGATGACAATTATTAATTAACCATTATTAATCAGTCATTAATAATCAGTCATTATTTTTTACCATCAACAAAATCTTTGAGGTAGTAGGGCTCGAAGTAGGCGGTGTCTTCAAATTGTTTATCTAAATAAGCTTCGTACACACATTGAGAAATTGCTTTCGCAGATGGATAAACTGTTGGAGCAAATATTGCATTTTCACTTTTGTAGAAGACTTTTGATTTTTCGGCACCATCACCAATAAAATGGCAGGTGTTTTCAGCCAAAACTTTATTGAAGGAATCTTCTTGAAGTATAAGGGCTTCCGTTTCTTTTATTTTGTTGAATTGCGTGTCGAATATGGCTGTGTAAACTTCCATTCTTCTAGCGTCAATCATCGGGATTATGAGATCATTTTGGGCTATTTCATTTTCTGAATAATAGGTTCTGGAAAGGATTTCCAGAGTTTCCATGCTAATAAGCGGAATGTTTAATCCGTAACAAAGTCCTTTGGCAGAAGAAACACCTATTCGTAATCCTGTGTATGAGCCGGGCCCTTTACTAATTGCTACAGCCTTGAGTTCTTGTAGCTTTCTCCCGGATTTCTCGCAAATTTCTTCTATAAAAACGTGTAGTTTTTCGGAGTGAGAGAAATTTCCATTATTAAAATCGACAGATTCTAAGACTTTTCCATTTTCGGATAAAGCTAAGGAGCAATTTTTTGTAGCTGTTTCTAATATCAGTATTAAAGCCATTATTGGTTGTTGGTTGTTGGTTTTTGTTACCCCGATAGCTATCGGGAGGCAATTTGCAGATTTTCTTTGGAATCTTTAGCTTTTAACTTTCAATTTTCAACTTTAACAGTCATTTCGTTGCGAAGTTTTTTTGAAACAGCGCTGTATGGTGCTTTAACAACTTCATCTCCTTCATCCAGACCAGAAATAATTTCAATATTTTGATTGTCCTGGATACCAGTCTCTACACTTTTGAGTTGTACTTTCCCGTTATGGTGTATAAAAACACATTCAAAAGCTTCTTTTTCTTTCGTTTCCTTACTGAATTTCTCTTTTGAATTGAGTGCTACTGAACTACTGTCTTTTCGAGTAGTCACGGATTGTATGGAAAGCAGTTTAATATTTTCTTTTATTTCTGTGCGGATGTCTACAGAAGCTGTCATGCCCGGTCGAAATGGGTGTTTATGGATGTTTGTAAGTTGTTCGTAGGAAGATTTTAGGATTCTAATCTTCACTTCAAAGTTGGTAACCTGATCGGCTGAAGTACCTGTAAGATTAGCTGAGTTGGCTATTTCAGTAACAATACCTTCGAATTTATCTTTCATGTAAGCATCAACGTTTACATCGGCATGGTCACCGGGTTTAACTCTGAGTATGTCATTTTCGCTTACATCAACAACCACTTCCATATGGTTTAAATCGGCAATGCGAAGCAATTCTGTTCCTGTCATTTGCGCTGTACCTACAACGCGTTCACCTTGTTCTACATTCAAACGGGAGATTGTTCCGGAGATCGGAGCATAGATCGAAGTTCTATTTAAATTATTTTGTGCTTCTTTAAGTGAGGCTTCGGAACTTTTAACATTATATTGAGAACCATCAACAGCAAGTTCAGCCAATTCATAACTGTTTTGACTTGTTTCGAATTCGGCAGAAGAGATAGCTCCTTTTTCATAGAGGTTTATATTTCTACTATGTTTTAGTTCGGTATCTTTTAATTGGGCTTTTTGTTGGGCCAAATTCGATTTCATATTATTAAGACTTGCCTCCATACGATCGAGGTTGGCGGTATAAATTTCGGGGTTAATGCGAAGTAATAGATCGCCTTGTTTTACCCAGTCACCTTCTTTAATATTTAGTTCGGTAATCTCACCTGAAACATCCGGAGAAATTTTTACTTCCATTTCAGGTTGAATCTTTCCATTAGCAGGAACGGTTTCGGTGATTGAACCCAGAAATACTTTTTCAGTTTCTACAATTAGAGCTTCTTCACCACCAATGTATCCTTTTTTCTTGGCGATAATGAGCACGATAAAAAGTGCTATTATAGTTAATATGATGCCTGTTCTTTTAGTCATAGTTCGAAAGTTTGCGAGATGTAGAATTCATATAATTTTACTTTAAATATCAGATCGTATTTCGCTTGTAGCTCATCAGATTCTGATTTTATAAGTTTATTTTTCGACTCATTAAACTCATAGCTGTTCACCATGCCAAGTTCATAACGTTCATTTATATAGGTAAAGGATTCTCTGTAAGCAATGACCGATTTTTGAGCCGCTTGATATTTTTTGTAGGCAGCGAGCTGATCGGCATAAGCCTGTTCCATGTTTTTACGCAATTGATTTTTTGCCTGTTGTGCACTTAATCTACTATTTTCAATTTGTATTTTACTTTGATCTACAGCCACATGAGTAGCCCATTTATTGAAAATTGGAATACTAAGATTCAGATAAATCCCTGATTGTTTATTGTTTTTTAATTGCTCATTAAATGAGAACATGTCTTCGGCATTATCAGCGTATAAAGTGCTGGTGCTATGACCAAGGCTTAGGTTGGGTAAATAATTAGCTTTGGCAATTTTAAGGTCGTACAATGCACTATGAATTTGTAGTTCTGCAGATTTTATAGAGCTTTGATCGTTTAGAGCAATTTTGTAATCGGCATTGATATTGTCTTTGATTTTGAAGTCAGGCACCTGAAGGTTTAGTTTTAAAACTTCTAAATTTTGGTGGTTTTCTAATTCCAGCAATTGAGCTAATTGCAGCTTCGATAGATGTAACTGGTTCTCAGCTTGTATCAGTTGTTGTTGTTCTAAAGCTAATTGTGACTGAATATTCAATAATTCACCTCGTGCTATGGAGCCTGCATCAACTAAAGTGATCATTCTGTTTTCCAGGTTTTTTGTCAGGTCAAGTTGTTTTGCAGCAGTCTGGTAAAGTTCTTTGTTAAAAAGAATTTGAAGGTAACTCAGAGCTATGGAGCTTATTAAATCGTTTTTGGTAGATTCAAGATCGTAAATACTTTTTAGACTCTCGTTAGCGGCTTTTTTTATTTGATTGATATTCTTAAAACCATTGAAGAGTGTAATGTTTGTAGAATATGAAAGGTTTAATGAAGAACTAATATCTTCAACAAAGTCGTTAGTAAGAGGGTTTACATAGCGTCCTTGATTTTTATTAAAGGAATTACTGGCGTTAATTGAAGGTAGTAGCTGCATTTTTGATTGTAAATGCTGACTTTCATTAAGTTGTATGTTTAATTCGCTTTGTTTTAATGAAATATTGTTTTTTAAAGCATGATCAATACAATCTTTTAAGCTCCATATTTGTTGAGCCTGAAGTGATGAAAAAGCGAAAAAGAAGCCAAGGGTACTTAAAATTTTCATGAATTATAATTGTTAAATTTTTAACTAATATAATAATAAGCAGAGAATGCTATGTTAATAGGTGTTAAGATTTTTGTCTAAAAATCCCTCTGTCTCTACGTGAGATTTCCTCTCAAGGGGAATTAAAAAATTGAAAGCTGAAAGATTTAACCTTGGGTGTTGGGTTTATCCGATTACACAATTAAAGCACCATTTTCTATTAATAGAATAAATAAGATGTAGGGAATTACTATGATTGATGGGAAAGCCATGGTTAAAGTGAAGTTCCTTCGTTTGCGCTTCATATGCATAAAATAAGCAACAATATAGTATGCTTTAACTAAGGTTAAAACTATAAAAGTCCATTTTAGTACTTCCTGGGTTAATGGTTTGTGTACTCCTAAGATTACTTCAAGACATATTAAAGCTAAAAGGATGGAGAATACATACCAAATCTTTTTTGTTTCGTTGCTATTATTTTGTGACATATGTAGATAAACTTCTAATGCGTAGGCAAATATGAATACAATAATTATACCAAAGTATATTGTGTCATTTTGTCTTAAGATGCGTTTGTGAGTTGTTTTTAGTCTCCTTAATTTTTATACATAATCTTTGCCTTTTTGTTCTTTGGCATCGTTCATATATTGTTTTATCATCTGTTCATTTTCTTTTTTACAGATGAGCAGTACATTATTTCTGTCGACAACAATATAATCATCCAGGCCATCTATAACAATGAGTTTGTCTGTACTTGAATGAATCATGTTTTTTGATGAATTATAAAGAATAACATGATCACTTACTAAGGCATTTTCTTTATCATCTTTAGGAATATGTGTATAGACAGATCCAAATGTTCCCAAGTCACTCCAACCAATATCGGTAGGTAAAACATAAACGTTATCTGCTTTTTCCATAATACCAAAATCTATGGAAATACTTTTTAGAGTAGGGTAAGTCTTGTTTATGAATTCTGTTTCCTTTTCAGTATTTAACAGGTGTTTTCCACTAATAAAAGCATCATAGATTTCTTTTAGATCGTTTTGAAACCTATTGATGATACTTTCTGCAGACCAGATGAAAATACCTGAATTCCAAAGGAAATCCCCACTAGACAGGAATTGTCCGGCTAATTGCAGATTTGGTTTTTCAGTAAAAGTTTTCACTTTTTTTAATTCAGGATCATTGCTTAAGTGATCTTCCATAAATTGGATATAGCCATAGCCGGTATCCGGTCGGCTTGGTTGAATTCCCAGTGTAATTAAAACATCATTATTCTCGACTGCTTTTAGTGATTGATCGATGCAGTTAACAAATTCATCTTCTTTAAGAATTAAATGATCTGACGGGGCAACCAACATGCAAGCATTTGGGTTTTGTTTATGTATTTTAAAAGCAGCGTAAGCAATACAGGGAGCTGTATTTTTCATTGCCGGTTCACAAAGTACTTGTTCTCGTTTTATGTTTAATTGTTCCAGAACGAGGTCTTCATAGATGTTGTTGGTAACAACGTATATGTTTTCAGAAGGACAGATTTTTGATAATCTGTCGAATGTTTGTTGTATAAGTGTTTTCCCGGTACCTAAAACATCAATAAATTGTTTTGGGTGCTTTGTTCTACTCATCGGCCAGAATCGACTTCCAATTCCTCCGGCCATAATAACTGCGTAGTAATTCGTATTCATATTTATTAAGAATGTTGTGTATTTTCTGTACTCGTATTTTGAGAGCCCATGCCCGGGCAGTCACAACTTTTAAGTGCCGAACAAGAACTTAAAAGTAAGGAGATAAAGAGAACAAAAATGTATAGATAATTTGTTTGCTTAAGTTTTAATGTCATATCAAAATGTATAAAAGCGACTATTTATTCATAGATTCGGTAAATTTACATTTATTTTAGAGAAAATTATGATATGGGTTTAATTGCTTCTTTCGGGAAATATTTACTTTTTGTTGGTGACGTGTTTAGAAAGCCGGAGCGTCGATCGGTTATGTATCGTTTGGTTGTGAAGGAAATTTCTGAGTTGGGATTAAAATCAGTTGCGTTTGTCATTTTTGTTTCCCTTTTTGTGGGAGCAGTAGTTACGCTTCAGACGGCTTCGAATATGGCAGGAAGTTGGATGCCCAGATATCTGATTGGTTATGCTACCAGAGATGCTGTGATATTGGAGTTTTCACCTACAATTATTAGTTTGTTACTGGCAGGTAAGATTGGGTCGAATATAGCTTCAGGTATAGGAACCATGCGTGTTACGGAGCAGATAGATGCTTTAGAGGTTATGGGTATTAATCCGGTGACTTATCTGGTACGGCCTAAGATTTTTGCTCTGATGTTTTTTAATCCACTTTTGATTTCCATGAGTATGTTCGTTGGAGTTTTTGGTGGTTTGCTTGCAGGTGTTTTTTCCGGAGAGTGTACTGCTGCAGAATTTATTACAGGAATTCAATATGATTTCATTCCGTTTAAAGCGGTTTATGCGCTTGTTAAAACGGTTTTATTTGCATTTATCATCGCCAGTGTATCTTCTTTTCATGGTTTTTTTACTGAAGGTGGTGCTTTGGAAGTTGGGAAATCCAGTACAAAAGCTGTGGTATTTAGTTCTGTGGTAATTATTGTGTCAAATTATTTATTAACTCAATTACTATTAGGATAATGATTGAGATTAAAAATATTATTAAGTCTTTTTCCGGTCGGGAAATTCTGAAGGATATTTCTTTTAGTTATAGAAAAGGCGTAACCAATTTGGTTATAGGTCAAAGTGGCTCTGGGAAGACCGTTTTATTAAAATGTTTGTTGGGTTTGCATAAACCGGAACAGGGTTCCATATTATTTGATGGTGAGGATATTGTTACGATGTCATCGAACAATCTAAAAAGACTTCGTAAGGAAGTAGGCATGGTATTTCAGGGTGGTGCATTGTTTGATTCTATGAATATAGAGCAAAATGTATTGTTTCCACTACAGATGTTTTCTGATATGTCTAAGGAGGAAATGTTAGACCGTGTAAATTTCTGTTTGAAGCGTGTGAATCTGGAAAATGTGAATCATTTATATCCATCTGAAATTAGTGGAGGTATGAAGAAACGCGTTGCTATTGCCAGAGCAATCGTTTTAAATCCAAAATATTTGTTTTGTGATGAACCTAATTCGGGCTTAGATCCTTATACAGCAATACTTATAGATAATCTGTTAAAAGAATTAACTTATGAGTATGGAATGACTACTGTAATTAATACACATGATATGAATTCGGTTATGGAAATTGGAGATCGAATTCTTTTTATTAAAGAAGGTAAGATGGCCTGGAAGGGTACAAGTACAGATATTATTAAAGCAGCAAATCAGGATTTGCAAGATTTTGTGTTTTCATCGGAGTTGTTTAAAACCATAAAGGAGAAGAGCAGGTAATAGTAATGCATAAAAAAAAGGCTCCATCAGGAGCCTTTTTTTTGTGATTTATGAT
>JANXFM010000051.1 GCA_024959975.1 Flavobacteriales bacterium | reverse complement strand
ATTGTAGTAGGAGCCGGCATCTCAGGGATAGGTGCGGGATATTACTTGCAAAAAAAATGCCCTAATAAGTCTTTTGTTATTCTTGAAGGCAGGGATAATATTGGTGGAACTTGGGATCTGTTTCGCTACCCGGGTATCAGATCAGACTCTGATATGAACACTATGGGGTTTCGTTTCAAACCTTGGATGGGCGTAAAATCAATAGCTGATGGACCATCAATTCTAAGTTACTTGCACGAGACCGTTAAAGAAAATGATTTGAATAAGAAAATCCAGTTCAACCAATGGGTCAATGAAGCCTCATGGTCTTCTCGTGATTCACAATGGACCGTTCAGGTAGAAAATAAAAAGACGCAAGAACTCCAAGATTTTACTTGTGATTTTCTGTTTTTATGTGGTGGTTACTACAATTATGAAGAAGGCTATACGCCTCATTTTTCTGGCAGAGAGAATTTCTTAGGGCAGATTATTCACCCGCAGAAATGGCCTAAAAATCTCGATTACAAAAACAAAAAAGTCGTTGTAATAGGCAGTGGGGCTACCGCTGTAACAATTATTCCAACCATGGCAGAGGAAGCTGCTCATGTAACCATGCTGCAAAGATCGCCTACCTATTTTTTGTCGGCACCGGATGAGGATCCAGTTGGTAATTTTTTAAGAAAATTCATCAGCTCAAAATTAACCTACAAACTGGTCCGTTGGAAAAATATTCGTTTTCAATGGTGGTTTTTTCAAAAATGCAGAAAGTTTCCGAAAAAAGTTAAAGAATTTCTTATTAAACAAGTAAGAGAAGCACTTGGTCCAAACTACGATATCGAAACTCATTTTACGCCAAAATATAACCCTTGGGAGCAACGCATGTGCCTCGTTCCAAATGGCGATTTTTTTAATGCAATTAACGCAGGAAAAGCTTCAGTGATCACAGATCATATTGATAGATTTACCAAAAAAGGCATCAAACTTAAATCTGGTGGTGAAGTTGAAGCGGACTTAATAGTGACTGCAACAGGATTAAACTTAGAAGTTTGTAACGGGATAAAACTTGAAGTAGATAACAATGAAGTGGATATTTCCAAAACCATGACCTACAAAGGCATGATGTTTAGTGATGTTCCTAATCTGGTTGCCACTTTTGGCTATACAAACGCATCTTGGACCTTAAGAGCAGATCTCACTTCAGAGTATGTATGTCGGTTGTTAAATTTCATGGATAAAAAAGGTTATGCAAATTGTTGTCCTCGAACTGCAGAGCATGTCGAACAAGATGGTGACTGGTTGGATTTCACATCAGGCTACGTCAAAAGATCGATGCATAAATTTCCAAAACAAGGCTCCAGGGATCCATGGAGAAATACACAGAATTTTCCCAAAGATGTACTTGCTATTAGATGGGGAAACATCGACAACAAAGAACTAAAGTTTACTGCACTAGAAAATTAAACTTCCTCTGCGTCTACTGCATTTTGATTTATTGTTAATCAGGTTAAAAAAGCAAAGAAATTTATATGCAACTTATAGATAAAATTTTACCTTCTGAGGCAAACAATAAATATCTAGGCAATCGAATTGCTTTATTTGGACTGATCTTTACAACGTGTTTAATGACTTGGAGAAGTTGTGTTCATTTGCTTTACCAAGACGCCGGGCTCAATTCAATCGGTAGTTTTATAATCTTTGAAGGTATTCCTGACCCAAACCAGATGATTTATATGTTGGGATCGATTTGGGGACTTCAACAACTGATTTTTTGTCTTGTAAATATTGCGGTTTTATTTCGTTATCGTAATTTAATCCCTTTAATGTATATACTCTGGCTAGTGGAATGGCTCGCCAGACCGCTATTAGTAGGCTTTCTACACCCGCTTGATGAACAATACTTTACAGGCACCACTCCAGGGATGGTCGTCGTTCCTTTTGCGATTGGTTTTTTAACCATAATGCTGATACTTTCTTTGAAAAGCTCAAAGCACTAACTCAATTGTGCGATGGTTGAGAGTTATAACTTAACCAATCCGGCTATTATTTTAACGAAATGGGTACGTCGCACCTTGGTAGATTATTGAGGATTGGTTGGAACCCTATCTATAGTTTCAATCGCTTGTTGTGATGTTGAACTGGAGATATTTCCATATTGTTCAAAATTTGGCATAAGCTCGCCGCTATCCATGTTGTATTTTCTAAGAATTGTATAAACAACTAAATCAGCTTTGTAAACAGCATAACCTTTAAATTCACCACTTTGCATGACAGCATTGGTACGGAAATCTTCTGCAAGGTCGACATAATTGACCGTCGTGAATGTTGCCTTAATTTGATATGTTTCTGAAGTGTTTATACGTTTTAGTCTTGAAGATGTAGTGTTTGATGGTAGGGAGCCCTGAAGGAGACTTGTTTTTTCTGTGTAAACTTTACTGTCACTGATTACAAAATACTTAAATCCATTTTCCAGGGCAACTTCGGCAGATCTGAGTAGGGCTAGATCTATGACTCTCTCTTTTCGATTTACAGGATTACTGTGCCATTTATTGCCGTCGTAACCTATTGTAAATCTGTTGTTTGTGGGTTCAATTTGTTCATCCCAGTATCCTCCTGAATCACCTAACGGTCGGTAACCGGTTGTACAGGAAACAAGCAAAACAGAAAGAAACATAGCAACAGTTGCATTAACCTGCTTCATGGAGAGACCTCATTTAGAATTTGGGTTTTATGATAACAAATTAAAAACGTATGTATTTAACAATGCTTGTTTGCGTTAAATTAAATGACAAGATAGTCTTAATTTTATAAATGACAATGTTTTTACAGATTTTATCAATACTGATCCCAGTACTCTTTGCTATTACGCTCCATGAAGTAGGACATGG
>JANXFM010000126.1 GCA_024959975.1 Flavobacteriales bacterium | reverse complement strand
CCATACGTAGAACAAGCTAAAGGGATGATTCGCTTACTTCATTTTTCTGATGAAGAATTGATCGACCAATTTCAAAAATAAAATGCCTTTGCGATTTCTTTTGTCTATGATGTTTATTGTGAGTTTTTTACAAGCTCAGGATGCGCATACGTATTTAGTACGTCTGAGTCCTGAGGTCGATATTTCTCACATTTCAAAGAGTGGATTAAAAGCAAAACATGCCTACAAATTTAATCAGGATAAAAATTCTTTTTTAGCATCATTTCTTTATGTTGAAGTTTCCGACATACATATTTTAAAAGCTTTGAAAGCTTCGGGTGAGCTATTGTACTGGGAGAAGTCCAGAACACAGCAACTCCATTTTGAACCCTCAGATATTTACTATTCCAATCAATGGCATTTGGAGAAAATTGAAGCTTCATCCGCTTGGGATATTGCTCAGGGAGATAGTACTTTTGTTCTTGCTGTTGTGGATTCCGGGGTGGATTATATGCATGATGACCTAAAAGATAATCTTGCATACAACTATGAGGATCCTGTCAATGGACTTGATGACGATAATGATGGTTATACAGACAATTATTACGGATGGGACTTTGGCTCAAATGATCATGACCCTATGATTGATGGGAGTAATTTTTTGGCACACGGTTCTACTATTTGTGGCGTTGCAGCTGCCAGTACCGATAATGAATTGGGAACTTCTTCACCGGCTTTTAATTGCAGATACCTGCCGGTTAAAATTACCAGTTCTTCAGGGTCGATTGTTGATACGAACGCAGGAATTCTTTATGGGGCACAGATGGGAGCTAAAGTCATTAATTGTTCGTTTGGTAGTTTTGAATTTAGTCAGGCAGAGGCAGATATTATTCAATATGTAACAGATTCTATGGATGTTTTGGTTGTAGCATCTGCAGGAAATGAAGGGTTGAATACAGAGGTGTATCCGGCGGCTCTGGGAAATGTAATAGGTGTTTGTGCCCTTGATGAAAACGATCAAAAAATAGCGATCTCAAATTATGGAGCAAACTTCGATATTGCTGCTCCGGGGGCATCTATTTACGGACCTTATGTACAGAATGATTATTCTTACAAAAGTGGAACTTCAGTAGCTACAGCAGTAGTTTCGGGCTCGGCAATTTTGTTGCGTTCTAATTTTCCTAATGAGAATGTCAGTCAAATTAGAGAACGATTGTTGAACTCTACGGATGATATTTATGCTGTTAATAGCGAATATCAAGACCTTTTAGGAATAGGAAGACTTAATTTATTGTCTGCTTTAGTCTACGAATTGAGTACTTTTGAATTCGAAACTCTTGAGCATTTAGGGATGGATATTACTCCGAATCCAAGTTTGGGTATCTTTAATCTTACGATACGCGTTCGTGAATATGGAAATTATCAATTATCTGTTTTCGATGTCTTAGGAAAGTTGTATTATCGCGAAGATTTTTTTGCAGACGTAAGTACGGTTGAAAGAAGTTTAAAGTTAGATCACATAAATCAAGGCTATTATACAGTAAAGATCGTAGGAGCAAATTTTGAAAAGAGCTCTGGTATCGTTGTTGTTAAATAGCCGCCATAGATAAAAACTAAAGAAATGAACGTAGAAGGAATTATTGCAGTTACAGGTAAACCTGGTCTTTACAAGGTAATCGGGCAGAATAAGACCGGTGTAATCGTATCGGGTTTAATGGATGGTAAAAAGGTCGCTATGTCTTCCACCTCTAAAATGAGTGCCCTTCAGGATATTGCAATTTACACGTATACTGAAGAGATCCCTTTAGTAGATGTTTTTGATAAGATTAGAGTGAAAGAAGATGGAAAACCATCCATCGGACACAAGTCTTCTGCGGCAGTTTTAACTGCTTACTTTAAAGAGCTTATAGAAGATTATGATGAGGATCGGGTTTACCCTTCAGATATTAAGAAGGTAGTTTCCTGGTACAATACACTTCAAAAAGCAGGTTTGGCCGTTGAAAGTGTTGAGGAAAAGGAAGAAACCTCTAAAGAAGAAGTTGTGGAAGAGCCGGTTGAGAAAAAGCCAAAAGCGAAGGCAAAGGCAAAAGCAGTGAAAGAATAGTTGTATTTGTAAGCTCTAAGAGCTTGTAAAATCCAAACGAGATCATAAAAAAATATGTATTTTAGAAGGCCCCCAAACGGGCCTTTTTTATTTAGAATTTTAAAGCTTATGAGAAATTTTTTACCTGAAGATCTAACGATTACAAGTTGGGAGCAAATTCAAACGTATTTTGAGGATTTAAAGCAGAGAGAGATTAACTCTGTAGAAGACCTTAAAAAGTGGCTGCAGGATCGAAGTGAGTTGGAAGCTGTCCTGGAAGAGGACATGGCCTGGCGTTACATCAAAATGAATATAGACACGACAGATGAAGAACTTCAGAAGTCCTTTCGGTTTTTTGTAGAAAAGATCAGTCCAAATACAGCTCCTTACGACTACGGGTTTAACACCAAGCTGATCGAGTCTTCCTACTTAAAAGATTTAGATGCTGAGTATTACTTTATTTATTTACGTTCCGTAAAGAATGCTATTAAACTTTATAGAAAAGAGAATATTCCATTGTTTACAGTACTGGCAAATAAAGCTCAAAAGTTTGGCGAGATCTCTGCCCGGATGACGGTTACTATTGATGGGGAAGAAAAAACTTTGCAACAGGCTTCAGTTTACCTTAAAAATACCGATAGAGCGAAGCGTAAAGAGGCTTTTGAAAAAATCAATGCACGTAGAACAGAAGATAAAGAAGCCTTAGATATTCTCCTGGATGAGCTCATGGATAAAAGGCAGGAAGTAGCCAAAAATGCAGACTTTGATAATTTTCGTGATTATAAGTTTCAATCGATGGGACGCTTTGATTACACCAAAGAAGATTGTTTTAAGTTCCACGAGTCTATAGAAAAAGAAATCGTTCCGCTTATCGCTGAAATTCATCAAGAGCGCAAAGAGAGTTTGGGTGTAGAGACACTTAAGCCTTGGGATATGCAGGTGGATCCAAATGGAAATGAACCACTAAAACCATTTGAGGGTGGTGAAGACCTTTTGGATAAGTGTATTGAATGTTTTGATAAGATCAGACCCTACTATGGAGCTTGCTTGCGCAAGATGAAAGAGATGGGGCATTTAGATCTGGTTTCTCGTAAAGGAAAAGCTCCCGGAGGATTTATGTATCCTCTTTATGAATCGGGAGTTCCATTTATTTATATGAATGCCGTTGGTTTGCTAAGAGATGCAGTAACCATGGTTCACGAAGGAGGTCATGCGATTCATTCGTTTTATACGAAAGACCTGGAGCTCACTTCTTTTAAAAGTGCACCCTCTGAAGTTGCCGAACTGGCATCGATGAGTATGGAGTTGATCTCTATGGAGCATTGGGATGTTTTCTTTACAGATAAAGAAGAATGGAAGCGAGCACGTAAAGAGCAACTGCAAGGTGTGTTGGCAACGCTCCCGTGGGTAGCTATGGTCGATGAATTCCAACATTGGTTGTATGAGAATAGATCGCACAGTCATGAGGAAAGACATGCGAAATGGCAATCGATCTCTGAGCGTTATGGTACAGGTATGGTAGATTGGACTTCTTATGAAGATTACCATAAAACTGCCTGGCAGCGACAATTACATATTTATGAAGTTCCTTTCTATTACATAGAATACGGAATGGCACAATTGGGTGCTATTGCCGTGTGGCGAAATTATAAGCAGAATGCTGAAAAAGCCTTAGACGCCTATGATCGTGCATTGAAATTGGGCTATACCAAATCTATTGGAGCCATCTATGCAGCAGCAGACATCAAATTTGATTTCTCGGCGACGTATGTGAAAGAGCTGGCCGACTTTGTGAAGTGTGAATTGGAGCTTCTTAGTAATTAGTGACCAGTGATCAGTCATCAGTTGGCAGTTTGGAGACTATTTTTAGTTAAATTTTAATTTTATCCAACAACCATCAACCAGCAACCAACAACTATTAAGCTGTGTGCCAAATGACTATAAAATTTAGTAAAAAAATATCATTTTTTTTTTCGTGAAGCGTTTGCAGGGCTTGAAAAATCATCTATATTTGCACCGCTGATGAAGACAAGTTCTTTAGTAAAAATTGGTCTGGTAGTTCAGTTGGTTAGAATACCTGCCTGTCACGCAGGGGGTCGCGAGTTCGAGTCTCGTCCAGACCGCAATTTTAAAAGCAAATTTTAACAAAAGCCTTGTAAATTAGTTATTTACGAGGCTTTTTCTTTTTCCTAAACCTCAATAAATAGCATAAAATAGCATTAAAAAGGTGCCCTATTCGGGACCTATTTTTTGCTAACAAAAAACCTTTGTAAAGTCTTGATTTTGTTGATAATATCGCAAAAAGTAGCTTGGTTAAAAACCTCTCTTTTTGTAAATTAATTAAGCCAAATCGGTGACCTATTTATGAAGGATACATTTTCAGTTTTATTCTTTTTGAAGGTTTCTAAGACGAAATCTGACGGAACAGTTCCCATTTATGTGCGAATAACTGCAAATGGTAGTCGCTCTGAAGTCTCTATTAAGAGATACATATCAAAAGATAGATGGAATAGTCTTAAGGGTAGAG
>JANXFM010000151.1 GCA_024959975.1 Flavobacteriales bacterium | reverse complement strand
TTAAAACCGGTATTTAGCACCAAAATTTAGTTGCCTGCCCAAAACAGGGTTTTGTTGCCAAAGAATAAAGTCCTGATCAAATAGATTTAAGGCTTCAAAATAAAAACCGAACTGCTTATTGTAAGCAAAATTTACTTTGATATTTACATCCATGATGGCAGGTAATACCTCTACCTCTTCCAAATAACAACATAAATCTCCATTAAAACTTAAAACTTCGCGCTCGCCCAAGTACCTGAGCGATGAACTAAGACTCCATTGATCGTTGTAATGGTACGCCCCATACAAACCCAATTCGATTTCAGGAACATAAGACAAATGCTTGTTGGGACTTCGGTAGTCACCTTTTATCCATAAATGAAATTTATCGGTCCATTTGGCATCAATCTCTGCATGAAGCTGCACAGACTTTAAGTCGATGAATTCCGGGGCAATCCATGGTTCGACACCCTCATACTCACTAATGAAGTGTACAAAATGTATGAAATTATCCTGCATACCCGCCTCTGCCGAAACCTGATAACTTAGGCCTCTAAACAAATTACCATTAAAACCTACTCTGCTAAAGTATTTGGTGTTTGATGGAATTTTATCTGCCCAATTATTTTGTTCTGAACGAAGACTCTGCAAATAAGGATTATTCAAATAAAATTTACTCAAAGAATACAGTTCTCTATCTCCCCCCAGCTCAACATAGGTGTACAAACCTTTTTCTATGAGCTGATATTGGACTCTGAGTTCAGGAATAGGCTTTACATCCCCTTCCAACACATCTACTGCGAAAGCAATTTGCACCTCTGTCAGATCGGTTTTTTTATGCGAGGCTACTTTCGTATTCCAATGGATGTAATTAAAATCACCCGACTGTTGAATGACAGCAGAATTATTTAAGTTCCAATCCCGAAGTTTTTTATGCGTTCCTTTATGGTGGAGTTGTAAAGCTATTTTGCGTTCCGTAAAATTTAATCCCTGAAAAAATAGATGTGCCGATGCATTTATTGCTTTAGGAACTAAAAAACGGGAACTATCAGCAAATTGAATATCAGAACTAAACTCTAATAAGGTGTTTCGAAAAGTATTATCTGATGAATCAAATCGGTGTACATCCCGAACGGCTGCATCCAGCGCTAAGACCTGCTTTTTAAATACATGCTTGTATGCCGCTCCCAAACGAAAATTACTGAATTTATCCGCTACCGGTAAGTTTTTCGAAAATGCTCCATCGTAATTTAAATAAGCATGATACATGTTCTTTGTGCTTCTACCATTGCTGATGTCCATGGCTAAATGAGGGTTCAATAAAGAACCTAAACCCAAGACTGCATGTTTGGTAAATAACTTATCTAAGCCTGGTCTATCCAAAACCAATGCATGCAAAGAATCTATTTGCTGCTGTACTCTAAACTCCTCAAATCGAATCTTGTAATTTAAGTTCTGAGCTACTTTCGTGGTATCAATAAATATGGGTTGTGATTTAATTTTATTGGCCTGCATGACTTTGGGCCGAAAATCTTTGACCACATCGATCACTTCTTTGTTTAAATTTTCCTGCGCCTGAATGGTGAAAATTGAAAAACAGGAAATCGCTAAACTTAGTATCTTTTTCATCGCTTTATTCTTCTGTAATTCTTAATGAATCTGTTGCCGGAATGGAGTCTGTGATCGTTAAAGGATCTAAACCCAAACTCATTTCCTGTAGGGTGTTTTCATTAGCAAGAATTTCAGCTTTTAAAGTTCTAGCCTCTTTCAAAACCTCTTTATCATCGATGTTTAAAATCAGTTGTTCTAAGGTGTGTGTGGCCTGAAAAACATCTTCTTCTTCCCAATAATTTTTGGCGAGTAAAATAAAGGACTTCCCCAACCATTTTTTATAAAGTGGCAACAATCTCGATTGCTCAAATATGATTTGTTTGGAGCGCTCATATTCTCCTTCGTAAAAAGCGAGATAGGCTAAATGGTACATAGCTTCGGCTTTCAGGTCGCCCTGACTGGCACTTTCAACAACAAGATATTTTTCGGCAGCCAGATCGCGATTCGAATCCAAAAATGCAGCGCGGGCAACAAAGGTGTTTAATTCCAAAATAAGACGCTCATCTACCCGACCCGAATTTAATACCAACTGTGCCTGTTCTATGGCTTTGGCGTATTCAGCCATCTCAAAAAAGCAAGTCATCAACCCTTGTTTGGCAAAAAGTTGGGCTTCTACAGTTTCAGCCAGATTGTCAAGCTTCTCATACTTTTCTAGTGCTTTATCGTAGATTTCTTTCTGATGATACAATAGGGCTGTTTGCTTTAAAGCCGTAGGTGTGTAAGTGTTGTTATGGTAGCTATTTACCACTTCAAAAGCTGCTAATGCCTCATCTAAACTGTCAATTTCTGTTGCCGATCGGGCATAGTAATAATGCGCCGAAAGTTTAAACGATCCCTCAGGATAAACGTTAATGTAGGAAGCAAAACCGGTAAATGCTTTGCTGAAATTTCCTTTCAAATATTGCAACTCAGCAGACTCGTAAGCCGTAGAGTCTAATGCCGAAGTGCTGATGTTTACAAAACTCAATGTCTCTAGCCAATCTGCGTATGCCTGCACATCACCTAAGTCTACATAGGCACTTCTGGCATTACTAATGGCTTCTCTGGCAACACTTGTCGCAGGATAATCTGATACGATCGCTTTAAATTTATCGATGCTCTCGGGGTATCGTTCGGCATTGTAAAGAACTAAGCCCGTTTTCATTTTAGCATCCGCCAAATAAGCACTGTTCGGAAAAAGGCTTTCAATTTTCTTAAACATGGCTATGGCATTATCAGACTCGCTAAGTTTTATGTAAGCTTCTCCCATTCGATACAAAGCATCGTCTCTGTACGTGGAATTGGAAAACTGAACATCAAAATCCAGCAGGCTCTCAACAACTTTGTCGTAAGCTTCCATTTGCTGGTAAGCCAGGGCGATCTGATAGGCTGCATAATCGGCATCAAGGCCCCATAACTCAACAGCCTTTCCGTAGTCGGCAATAGCCCCGGTGTACGCTTTAAGCATGTAATGTGAGTCGCCCATACGTACATATGCATCGTGAATTCGCAGGTCGTTTTCTTTAGTGTTTCCGGCAAAAACCTCAAAAGCCTTTAAAGACTTCGCAAACTTCCATAGTTTAAAGTTTGCATAGGCAATATGATAAGAAGCCGATTGAAACTCAGGCATGGTACTCGCCAAAGCTGAATTTTGAAAATGCTGATATGATGCTATGCTGTTTTCAAATTGCTCTAATCGGTATTGCGATTCAGCTTTCCAATAATATGCAAGGGCTTGGTAAGTTTTGTTGTGCCGGTAAACCAATGCTTTGTCATAATGAAGCACGGCTTTGTCATAATCCCCGTCATTAAACAATTGTACTGCCCGGTAATATGAAACTTCCTGATAGGCCTGCTGCAGGCGCGTATTCTCCAAACCACTCATCTCCATAGATTTGATCGCACGGGAATAATCTTTGTGTGTTAAAAAAGCATTTACCAAATATGAGTAGGCTTCATCAATGTATTCCGAGTCCGGAAAATCGTTAATGAAATCTTGTAAAATCATCGTTGGATCGGCATAAGGATAACCCAACTCGTAACACAATTTGGCAAAGTTAAAGTTTGCATGTTCTGTAATTCTGCTGTTGAAATCAAAATACGAAGCCGACTCGAATGCATTTTGTGCCGAACGCTTATCGCCCAGCTCCAAATAACAATCCGCTAAATAATAATAAGCGTTTTGCGCTAAGCTGTCTTCAGCCTCTACAATTTTATTAAATGCTGAACTCGCCCGTGAAAATTCGTCCGTTCGGTAATAGGCCTGCCCTAATAAATAGTAGCCGAAATCACTCAAGACTCCACCTGTTTTCAGATATTTATCGTCAAAAAACGCTATCGAATTTTCATAATCCTTTTGGTGATAATAAGCTTCAGCAATGAGCTTGTTGATCTCCGAAGAAACAATTGTGCTATCAGCATGAGGTAAAGCAAAGGTGATCAACTCATCGTAAGCTTCCTGCCGGTGGTAAATTTGAGCGACATAAACCGGAACCTCATCCAAATACAAGCCTTGCTCGATGAGTTCTAAAAAGTATTTTGTTGCCGTAGCATAGTTACCATCCACATAGGCTATGTACCCAAAATAGTATTTTGATCTGTTGCTGTATTCATGGTCTTTAGAGATTAAATCGTGAAAGAAAGAAGCTGCAGCTTTCATTTCACCAATTTCAAACAAACTATATGCGTACTTAAATTTATAATTTGCACGAAACTTTTTCCTTAACCAAGCCATATCGATGGTTTGATAATACAATACCGCATTTTTATAATCTCTTTTCTGATAATAATGATCGGCTAAGTTTCTTGAAGCTTCATAGAAGAGTGTGCTGTTTGGATGATCTGCTAAAAAATCCTGCATTAAAGACGCTGCATTACTATGAAAAAGCTGCATCGCAGAACGGCTTTTGTAGTATTGTGTATTTATCGCTAATAGGCTATGTAGGTCAACTATTTGCTTCTCCAATTCTGAAAAAGATTGATAAGCATTAGCGAAAGAAGACGATTTATAGTGCTGGAGTGCCGACTGGTAATCTTCCATCAAAGGGTCTACACGAACTAGCTGAGCACTTAACTTTTGACTTGTACAAAAAACCAAAAGCAATCCTGCCATTAATATTCTCATTGTTTTTAATTTAATGACTAAAAATAGAAAAACTATTGCATGAGAATTGTTAATTAAAAATGAACTTATGAACGATGAAAAGTTAATTGATAATGATTAATGACTAATTGATAATGATTAATTGATAACCGGAAAATGGTCAGCGCTAAGCTTCAACTTTCAACCCTTCGACAAGCAGACCTACCTATCTGCTAATCTACCAAGCTACTAAAATACCAATCTACCAACCCTTCGACAGGCCTGCCTGCCGAAGGTAGGCTCAGGGTGACACCTACCAAAATACTTTGTACTTCATACTTTGTACCTTATACCTTATACTTTGTACTTTGTACCTGACACGAAATAATTATCTTTGGGTTTTCAAAAAAACAATGGACTTAGCCTGGTACTTCTACCCTTTATTCTTTCTTGCCGGATTGCTGGCAGGATTTATCAACACGCTGGCGGGCA
Source organism: Flavobacteriales bacterium (assembly GCA_024959975.1). Lineage (GTDB taxonomy): Bacteria > Bacteroidota > Bacteroidia > Flavobacteriales > UBA7430 > JANXFM01. The sequence continues at coordinate 1,422 of JANXFM010000151.1, read as the reverse complement.
ATGGATCGGTGTTTACCTTAAGTTTATTATTATTTGCCGGAATGCCTGCAGGATTAGCAAATGGAACCAACCGATTAGGGGCACTTGTTCAATGTGTCGTAAGTATATTCACCTTTCGCAAAACGGATAAATTCAAACCCCTACTCAAAAATAGTTTAGTACTAATGATACCGGCTGTTTTAGGTGCCGTTTTGGGAGCAACTTCTGCACTTCAGATTTCTGACGAAGTACTTACAAAAGTGATCGGTTATTTAATGATCCTAATGCTTGGTATCGTTTTGTTAAAACCAAAGCGATGGTTGATAGAAACCGTTAGTCGCGAGAACAATAAGTCTGTACTCAACTATATTATTTTCTTTGGAATTGGATGGTATGCCGGCTTTATACAAATGGGTATGGGCGTCTTGTTTTTAGCCGCTTTGGTATTGGTTTCAAAATATAGTTTGATTGATGCTAATTTTATTAAGATCATCATCAGTTTCACTTTATTCATCCCCGCACTGTTGATTTATGTGTATAACGATCAGGTCGATTGGCAACCTGCCATTGCCCTGTCCCTAGGGCAAGGTTTAGGAGCCTGGTGTGCCACCAAGTTTGCCTTGGAAAATAAAAATGCTACCATTTGGGTGAGACGCATCCTCATCATCATGATCTCACTTGCCATCATAAAATTGTTTAACCTTCACACCTATTTCATTTAAGATGGATAAAGACTGGTTTATAGATTGGTTTAACACCTCATATTATCATACGCTATACCAACATAGAGATGAGTCGGAAGCTTGTCGTTTTATCGATAATTTATGTAACCATTTAAAAATTAAGCAAGGTTCAAAAATTTTAGATCTGGCTTGTGGTAAAGGCAGACACGCCATTCATCTTGCTAAAAAAGGATACCAAACTACCGGAGTCGATTTAGCCGAAGAAAGCATTATTAAAGCAAGAGAAAATGCAGTAGAAAATGTAAACTTTGATGTGCACGACATGCGTGAAACGTATGTCAACAATGGATTCGACTATGTTTTTAATCTCTTTACCAGCTTTGGGTATTTTGAAGATGCTCATGAAAATCTGGAAGTTTTAAAAGCTGCTGCAGCCAACTTAAACTCAAATGGAATTTTTGTTTTGGATTTCCTGAATGTAAAAAAGGTGATTCCCAACCTCATTCCTGCAGAATCTAAAGAACTCGATGGAATTCAATTTGACATCAAGAGAAAATACAACGGCAAACACATCATCAAAGACATTATTGTACATGATGCAGCGCAAAAATATCACTTCCAGGAAAGAGTTTCTGCATTCGATCTGCCAGCCATACGAGAAATGGCTTTAGTCGCCGGACTTAAAATCGAAAGTGTTTTTGGAGATTATGACCTCAATGACTTCAATGACTCAAATTCTGACCGACTGATATTGGTGATG
>JANXFM010000008.1 GCA_024959975.1 Flavobacteriales bacterium | reverse complement strand
AGGCGTTGAAATGACAGCTGGTAACTTTGCAGTAGGTGCCTGGGGTGCTTATTCATTAGGAGGTGACAATGCAGCTCAAGAATTGGATCTTTATGTATCCTATGCTTTAACTGATGCGATCTCTGTATCTGTTACAGATTACTACTTCCCTGAAGGAGGATCTGGACACGACTATTTAGAATTGGGTAGTGAAACAACAGGACACGTTTATGAAGCAACATTAAGTTTTGCTGGTACAGACGCTTTCCCGGTTGCTTTAACTGTTGCAAGTAATGTTGGTGGAGCTTCTACCGGATCAACTTATCTGGAAGCAAGCTACGACACTAACAATTTCACCATATTTGCTGGTGGTGTTGTTGGTGATGACGACGACTACTATTTATCTGAGGATGGAACAGGCCTTATTAACGTAGGTATTAGCATGTCTAAAGACATCCAATTAAGTAGCAGCTTTAGCCTACCTGTAAACACTTCACTAGTACTTAACCCGGATGCTGGTAATGTATTCTTAACATTCGGATTCACACTATAAAAACCATTTAAACTATGAAAAAAATTGAAACGATTATCAGAAAGTCAAAGTTTAAAGCCGTTAAAGAGGCTTTACACGAAGTTGGCGTAAATTTCTTTTCTTACTGGGACGTAACAGGCCTTGGAAACGAAAAAACAGGAAAAGTCTACAGAGGGGTATCCTACAGTACAAGTGATATTCAACGTAGATACTTATCTATTGTCGTAAATGACAATTTCGAAGAAGCTACAATACAAGCTATCATCAAATCAGCAGCCACTGGCGATGTTGGAGATGGAAAAATATTCGTATCTGATGTTAACGAAAGTTACAGAATCAGAACGGGTGAAAAAGGAAACGACACAATTAACTAACCCTCAAACAAAAACAAAAAAATCATGAACAATTTAGTCGAAAACAATATTTGGATGATGATCTGTACTGCTTTAGTATTTTTCATGCATCTAGGTTTCGCCTTTTTAGAATCAGGCTTAACCAGACAAAAAAACACGATTAACATCCTCTTTAAAAACATCTTCATTATTACAGTAGGTTTACTTCTGTACTGTCTTGTAGGATTTAACCTGATGTACCCGGGAGATTTTAATGGATTCTTAGGTTTCGCAGGATTTGGTCTTGAAGCACCTTTAGTAGATGGCGCACTAGACTTAGCATACAGTGACGGTTACACGTACTGGACAGACTTCCTATTCCAGGGAATGTTTGCTGCTACAGCTGCAACCATTGTTTCTGGAGCAGTTGCCGAACGTATTAAGCTGGGATCATTTATGATCTTTGTTGTTATTTACGTTGCATTGATCTATCCAATCGCCGGATCATGGAAATGGGGTGGTGGTTTCTTAGATGAATTAGGATTTTACGATTTTGCAGGATCAACATTAGTTCACTCTGTGGGTGGATGGGCTGCATTAGTAGGAGTTGCTCTTTTGGGTGCACGTAAAGGAAAATTTGATAAAAACGGGAAAACTTTGGTTATCCTTGGTCACAATATTCCATTAGCTACCGCAGGGGTATTAATATTATGGTTAGGATGGTTTGGATTTAACGGAGGTTCTGTACTTTCTGCTGATCCGGAATTAACTTCTCTAACTTTAGTTACTACATGTTTAGCTGCATCAGCTGGTGGTGTAGCTTCATTCTTAGTGTCTAATGCACTTTACAAAAACTTCGATCTAACCATGTTCCTAAATGGTATTTTAGGTGGTTTAGTTGGTATTACTGCAGGGGCAGATTTAATGAGCCCTACAGATGCCATCCTTATTGGAGCTATTGCAGGTGTAGTTATTGTTCTTAGTGTTGCGTTTATCGACAGACTAAGATTAGACGATCCTGTTGGTGCAATTGCTGTTCACCTAATGTGTGGTATTTGGGGAACTCTAGCTGTAGGTATCTTTGGTAGCCTTGCCGGTGGAGAACAATTTATCGCACAATTAATTGGTGTAGGTTCTTATGCTGCAATATGTATCGTATCTTCTTTCATTATTTTCTATACGCTGAAAAAGACATGTGGATTACGTGTGAGCGAGAAAGAAGAACTGGAAGGTTTAGACCTTCACGAGCATGAGATGAATGCTTACGCAGATTTTAGGAAGAATGAACATTAATTGTTACTTTTGCGAAGTTTTTAAAATCTATTAGCAACTTCAACCCTTATTATGGATGAGAGATCAAGGACTTTATTCTAGTGAATTTGAAAGAGATAATTGTGGAGCAGGATTTATATGTAATTTACATGGAAGAAAATCAAATGAGATCATCCATAATGCTTTAGAGATTCTTGTAAAACTTGAACACAGAGGAGCAGTTAGTTCAGATGGGAAGACCGGCGATGGAGCCGGTATCCTAATAGACATTCCCCACGAGTTCTTTAACAGAGTTTGTGAGTTTGAACTACCGGCCCCAAAGGAATATGCTGTTGGGATGGTATTTTTTCCCAAGAGTTTAAACCAGTACAAGTTATGTGCGGAGATCTTTGAAGAACAATTAAAAAAACAAGGATTAGAAATTTTAGGTTGGAGGCAAGTCCCTACGGACACTTCAAATCTGGGTAGCATAGCTGCCAAAACAGAACCTAGAATTTGTCAGATATTTGTTGGAAAAAATGGCATTGAATTGAATGAATTTCAATTCAATGCCAAATTGTTCGCAGCAAGAAAAATAACAGAACACCTCGTTGAGAAATCAAAACTTGTCGAACGAAACTTCTTCTACTTACCAAGTTTCTCAACTACTACTATTATTTACAAAGGCTTATTGATCCCCGAGGATATTGGACGGTATTACACCGATCTGAAAGCCCCGGATGTGGTTACTAGATTAGCCTTAGTTCACCAACGTTTTTCTACCAACACATTCCCATCATGGGACTTGGCACAACCTTTTAGATACATGTGTCATAATGGTGAGATAAACACACTTCGTGGTAACGTTAGCAGAATGCGTGCCCGTGAAGAATTAATGGCAAGTGATCTGTTTGGTGACGATATCAAAAAATTATTCCCAATTGTATTAGACGGAAAATCAGATTCATCTTCCATGGATATGGTTGTAGAGCTACTGGCAATGACCGGAAGGTCTTTACCGGAAGTCATGATGATGATGGTTCCTGAAGCATGGGAAAAACATACGACCATGTCTCCGGAAAAAAGAGCCTTCTATGAATACAACTCATGTATTATGGAGCCTTGGGATGGTCCTGCATCAGTTCCATTTACGGATGGAAATTACATTGGAGCCCTTTTAGATCGAAATGGACTGCGTCCGTCACGATACACCGTTACTAAAGATGGATATGTAATCATGTCTTCAGAAATTGGTGTTATTGAAGTTGCTCCGGAAAACGTGGTTAAACACGGTAGATTAGAGCCGGGTAAAATGTTCCTGGTTGATATGAATGCCGGAAGAATCATCGAAGATCAGGAAATAAAAAATGAAGTAATTTCTAAACACCCCTACCAAGATTGGGTAAAAGAACACACACTGGCATTGTCAGAAGTACCTTACACAAACAATCAATGTCCGGTTGAGATTACCGATTACAATACAAGATTACGATTATTTGGTTACACAACAGAAGACCTTTCTACCATCATCAGCCCAATGGCCGAAAATGCGAAAGAAGCTCTCGGGTCTATGGGGATCGATATCCCTTTGGCTGTTTTATCAAACAAGTCTCAGTTACTTTACAACTATTTCAAACAGTTATTTGCGCAAGTTACCAACCCTCCTTTAGACGGTATTCGGGAAGAGATCATTACCGATATTAGTTTGGCCATTGGTAGCGACCGAAACCTGTTTGATGTAATACCTGAACAAGCTAAAAAATTACGCATTCAAAATCCAGTTATTTCGAATAACGATCTGGATAAAATTAAAAACATCGATCACCCCGATTTTAAATCGGTTTCTATTCCTATGTTGTATGACATAGAAAAAGGACTTAACGGATTAGAAAAAGCTTTAGATGGCATACTTTCTAAAGCGGAAGATGCTGTAAATAATGACGTAAACATCATTATTCTTTCAGACAGAGGTGCAGACAAAGAGAATGCGCCTATTCCTGCTTTATTGGCATGCTCTTACCTGCATCACTCCCTAAACAAAATAGGAAAGCGATCTAAATTTGGAATTGTCATAGAAACTGCTGAAGCAAGAGAACCGCATCATTTTGCGACGCTTTTTGGTTATGGAGCAAGTGCGATAAATCCATACCTGGTTAATGAAATTATCAGAACACAGGTAAAGAAAAAAGTGATCAAGGGTATTGATGCAGAGATTGCCGTAAAGAATTTCAATAAAGCTATTGGAAAGGGAATTCTAAAAGTCATGAATAAAATTGGGATCTCTACATTACACTCGTACAGATCTTCACAAATATTTGAGATCCTCGGATTAAACACAGCGTTTTCCGAGAAATACTTCCCTTACACACCATCCAGAATCGGTGGAATTGGTTTGTATGAAATAGAAAAAGACATTGTAATAAGGCATGAAAATGCTTTCCCTACAACTGACATTAGCGACAATCTGGATCTGCCAATCGGAGGAGACTATCGCTGGAGAAGAAATGAAGAAAAACATTTGTTCAACCCAACGACAGTTTCAAAATTACAGCAAGCTGTAAGAACCAAGAGCAAAGAAAGTTACCAGGTATATGCCGATCAGATAAATAAGCAAAACAAAGACTTGATGACCTTAAGAGGTCTGTTTGAGTTCAACAATTTAAGTCCGATCTCTATTGATGAAGTAGAGCCGTGGACAGAAATTGTAAAACGCTTTAAAACAGGTGCCATGTCTTATGGTTCCATCAGTCAGGAAGCGCACGAAAATCTGGCTATTGCCATGAATCGAATTGGTGGGAAAAGTAATTCCGGTGAAGGTGGAGAAAACCCGGAACGCTTTAACAAACTACCTAACGGAGATTGGAAAAATAGTGCCATCAAACAAGTAGCCTCCGGTAGATTTGGAGTTACAAGTCACTATTTAACAAACGCCAAAGAAATTCAGATTAAAATGGCCCAGGGGGCAAAACCCGGTGAAGGTGGACAATTACCGGGAGAAAAAGTATTCCCATGGATCGCTGAAGTTCGGAATTCTACACCTTATGTAGGACTAATATCACCACCACCCCATCACGATATTTACTCCATTGAAGATTTAGCTCAGCTAATTTTCGACTTAAAAAATGCGAACAGAGAAGCACGAATAAATGTAAAACTGGTTTCAAAAGTTGGTGTAGGCACCATTGCCGCAGGGGTTACAAAAGCCAAGGCCGATGTGATCCTGATCTCCGGATTTGACGGAGGTACCGGTGCATCTCCCCTAACCTCATTGAAACACGCAGGATTGCCATGGGAACTGGGAATTGCCGAAGCTCAACAAACACTAGTCTTAAATAATTTAAGAGGCCGTGTTGTTGTAGAATGTGACGGACAATTAAAAACAGGTAGAGATGTTGCTATTGCTGCATTATTAGGAGCCGAAGAATTTGGTTTCGCTACGGCACCTTTAGTAGCTTCAGGATGTATTATGATGCGAGCCTGTCACCTAAACACCTGTCCGGTTGGTATTGCAACACAAGACCCTGAATTACGTAAAAACTTCAAGGGAAAACCTGAACACGTTGTTAACTTTATGTACTTCGTTGCCGAAGAACTACGTCAGATTATGGCACAGTTAGGATTCAGAACCATCAAAGAGATGGTGGGGCAAGTACATAAAATAGACGCTAGAAAAGCAGTAGACAGCTACAAAACAAGTGGTATTGATCTGTCTGCAATTTTACACGTTCCTCAAGGTGAAGGAAGCAACATCTTACACAATACAGAAAAACAAAACCACAACTTAGAGAATGTTTTGGACATGACCATCAACAGGGATTCCGAAGCAGCCATTAAGAATAAAATAAAAACAGAGTTAAGCTATAAAATTCAAAATACAGACCGGACAGTAGGTGCTATTATTTCCAATGAAATTTCTAAAATTCACGGAAAAGAAGGCTTACCGGAAGACACACTTCGTTTGAATTTTACAGGTTCTGCAGGGCAAAGCTTTGGTGCTTTTACCACCAAAGGGATTACCATGACAGTAAACGGTGAAACGAATGATTATTTAGGAAAAGGACTTTCCGGCGGAAAAATAATCATTAAAAAACCGGCCAAAGCAGATTTCATTGCCGAGGACAATATCATTACAGGAAACGTAAGTTTTTACGGAGCTGTATCGGGTGAAGCCTACATCAACGGGATAGCAGGAGAACGTTTTGCCGTTCGTAATTCCGGGGTTACCACAGTTGTTGAAGGTGTTGGAGATCACGGTTGTGAATACATGACCGGTGGTAAAGTCGTTATTTTAGGAAAAACAGGACGTAATTTTGCTGCCGGAATGAGTGGTGGAATTGCATACATCTACGACAAAGACAAAAACTTTGCTGAGAATTCCTGCAATCCTGAGATGGTTGATCTGGATGAATTAACAGGTGATGATAAATCAGAATTAAAGCAGTTGATTGAAAATCATCAAAAATACACGGATAGTGCTTTAGCAACTAGACTTCTGGCAAATTGGCAAAATGAAATTCAACATTTTGTGAAAGTCTTCCCAAAGGATTATAAAAAAGCCCTGGTAAGATTACAAAAAGAAAAAGAATTAGCACAGAAAACAGCTTAGGATATGGGACAGATAGGAGGTTTTAAAACGTACAAGAGACAGGACGAGAGTAATGAAGCTGTTAACAAACGTGTAAAAAATTACAACGAATTCACCATTCCATTAGAGAAAGAGAAACAACAAGATCAGGGTTCTCGTTGTATGGATTGTGGTATTCCATTTTGCCATAGTGGTTGTCCTTTAGGAAATTTAATTCCGGATTTCAACGACATGGTTCACAAAGGGGAATGGAAAAAGGCTTTGGATATTTTACATGCCACCAACAACTTCCCGGAATTTACCGGAAGACTGTGTCCGGCACCCTGTGAAAAATCTTGTGTTCTGGGGATCATAGATGAACCGGTTTCCATAGAGGAAATCGAAAAATCTATTGTAGACAGAGGTTTTAAAGAAGGATGGGTTGTTCAGCAACCTCCAAAGACAAGAACCGGAAAAACAATTGCGGTTGTGGGCTCCGGTCCTGCCGGATTGGCTGCAGCACAGCAATTAAACAGAGCCGGTCATACCGTTACGGTGATGGAAAGAGATGATGAGATCGGTGGCTTATTACGTTACGGGATACCTAATTTTAAGTTGGAAAAAGAGCTCATCGATCGCAGAGTTGATATTTTAGAAGCAGAAGGCATCAGCTTTAAAACCAACACCAATGTGGGTGTGAATTACGACGTTTCAGAACTCGATAATTTTGATG
>JANXFM010000038.1 GCA_024959975.1 Flavobacteriales bacterium | reverse complement strand
GAAAAGCCTGCTTTATTTAGCGGGAACCGTTTTAGATTTCTCAGGAGGTCTAAACGGAAAAGGTTTCACTTTTAACAATCCTAATGCAACTCGTACCTGTGGATGCGGTGAAAGTTTTGCCGTTTAATTGTAAATGATTGAAATCAGGAAATGCTTGCCGGATTCATTAAGTACTTGCAGAATTTTGAAATAAAAACGAGTTAAATTTTCAACTTTGAACTTTCAATCTTGAACGTTTAACTTTTAACTATCAACGAAGTTGAGTGAAGAAGACAAAATATTACAAGAAGTAACGAACGCCGAATACAAATACGGTTTTGTTACCGACATCGAGTCAGATACCATTAAAAAGGGTTTGAATGAGGATGTAATTCGTTTGATTTCCATGAAAAAAAACGAACCCGATTGGTTATTGGCCTGGCGACTGGATGCTTTTAGAAAATTCCAAAAGATGACAGAGCCGGAATGGGCAAACGTCACTTACAATAAACCTGATCTACAATCGATTTCTTATTACTCTGCGCCAAAGCCTAAGAAAACTTTGGAGAGTTTGGATGAGGTAGATCCCGAGTTGCTAAAGACCTTCGAAAAGCTTGGCATCTCTTTAGAAGAACAAAAGCACCTGACAGGTGTGGCTGTTGACATTGTGGTTGACTCGGTATCCGTAGCAACTTCATTCAAAGAGAAATTAGGCGATTTGGGAATTATTTTTTGTTCGATCAGCGAAGCGATTCAGGAGCATCCGGAATTGGTGAAAAAATATTTAGGGACAGTAGTTCCTAAAACGGATAACTTTTATGCTGCTTTAAACTCAGCAGTATTTACTGACGGTTCTTTCTGTTACATTCCAAAAGGAACGCGTTGCCCTATGGAGTTATCCACTTACTTCCGTATTAATCAGGCCGGAACAGGGCAGTTTGAACGCACCCTGTTAATTGCCGATGAAGGTTCTTATGTTTCGTATTTGGAAGGGTGTACGGCACCATCGAGAGATGAAAATCAATTGCACGCTGCTGTCGTTGAATTGATCGCCCTTGACGATGCAGAGATCAAATACTCTACGGTTCAAAACTGGTATCCTGGAAATAAAGAGGGTATTGGTGGTGTTTTCAACTTCGTTACCAAAAGAGGGATTTGTCATAAAAGCGCAAAAATCTCCTGGACTCAGGTTGAAACAGGATCGGCAGTAACCTGGAAATACCCTTCTTGTATTTTAAAAGGGGACAACTCGGTAGGAGAATTCTTTTCGGTAGCGGTAACAAATAACTACCAACAAGCCGACACCGGAACCAAAATGATTCATATCGGTAAAAATACCAGGAGTACTATTATCTCTAAAGGGATTTCTGCCGGACATAGTAATGGGAATTATCGTGGATTGGTAAAAATTATGAAAGGTGCCGAAAATGCACGTAACTTCTCTCAATGTGATTCACTATTGATGGGAGATACTTGTGGATCGCACACCTTCCCATACATCGAAGTAAAAAATAAATCAGCCCGCATAGAACACGAAGCCACCACCTCTAAAATTGGTGAAGATCAACTCTTCTACTGTAACCAAAGAGGTATCGGAACCGATGAAGCGATCGGATTGATTGTGAATGGATATTGTAAAGATGTACTCAACCAGCTTCCCATGGAATTTGCCGTGGAAGCACAAAAATTACTTTCACTTTCATTAGAAGGAAGTGTAGGTTAACACCTAAAGCCAAAGACACAAAACATGCTCAAGATACAAGACCTAAAAGTTGAGATCGAAGGAAAAGAGATCATCAAAGGACTCAACTTAGAAATTAATAAAGGAGAAGTACATGCCATTATGGGACCAAACGGTGCCGGAAAGAGTACCCTTTCTGCTGTAATCGCCGGACGTGAAGAATACGAAGTAACAGCAGGAACCATCGAATTTGAAGGTAAAGACATTATGGATCTGGCTCCTGAAGAGCGCGCTCATGCCGGTGTTTTCCTATCCTTCCAATACCCGGTAGAGATTCCGGGTGTTTCGGTAACCAACTTCATCAAAACAGCCATCAACGAAAGTCGTAAAGCCAGAGGCTTAGAACCGATGGAAGCTAAAGACTTATTAAAGTTGATGCGTGAGAAACAACAATTGCTTGCAATGGACAAGACTTTTATGTCGCGTTCCATCAATGAAGGATTTTCGGGTGGTGAGAAAAAGCGTAATGAGATTTTCCAAATGGCTATGTTAGATCCTAAATTGGCAATTTTAGATGAGACAGATTCCGGTTTGGATATTGATGCTTTAAAAATTGTTGCCAATGGGGTTAATAAGCTTAAAAACGAAGACAATGCGGTGATGGTGATTACACACTATCAACGTCTTTTAGATCATATCATTCCTGATTTCGTTCACGTTTTATTTGATGGAAAAATCGTGAAGTCGGGCGACAAAAATCTCGCAATTAAATTGGAAGAGAAAGGATACGATTGGATCAAACAAGAAATTGAAGCCTAAAAAAGCAAGCCTTGAAATTACAAGAAAAATTAATCAGCTCTTTTGATAAGTTTGGGAAAAGCTTAAATGGCTCCGAAACCGACAGCTTACG
>JANXFM010000042.1 GCA_024959975.1 Flavobacteriales bacterium | reverse complement strand
TAAAATTCCTGCCAACCAAATCCAATACGCCAAAGGATGTGACATCAATAGTTCGAACACATCCATGTTTAATGAAGCACTGGAAATAGCCGGCGCTGCAGACTACGTCATTTTTGTTGGTGGACTCGATGACACCCAGGAAGGAGAGTATTACGGTGATGGACCAAGTGACCGAACCGGTGGATCGGTGGAGTTACCCGGCAAACAACAAGAGCTCATTAAAGAACTGGCAACAATAAATCCAAACATCATCGTAGTGATCAAAAGTGGGGGTATTTGTGCCGTTCCCGATGCGATTGATGACATCAAAGGATTCCTCTATGCATTTTATCCCGGAATGGAGGGTGGAAATGCCATTGCTGACGTCATCTACGGCGATTACAACCCGGGCGGAAAGCTTCCGGTAACCATGCCGATAAACGACGCACAAATGCCCGTATGGAACGACGACTTTTCCGACGATTACAATGGAGGATACCGATACTACGACGAACTTGGTTTAACGCCCCTATTTGCCTTCGGACACGGACTAAGCTATACCACATTTACATACAGCAACATTCAAATACCTTCCTCAACTTTTGCCGCAGGAACACCAATAACGGTAACTGTGGATGTGAAAAACACAGGTGATCTGGCCGGTGAAGAAGTTGTTCAATTGTATTTAGAAAACAAGGCAACAACGGTTTGGATGCCAAAAAAAGAGCTCAAAGGCTTTGAAAAAGTCTCTTTGCAAGCCGGAGAAACAAAAACCATTTCATTCACCTTAACAGCTAACGAACTCTATTATTTCGACACCGACAATGACGGATACGAAATTGCAAACGGAGATTATGTAGCTTATATAGGTGGAGCTTCTAACAAACTCAACCAATCGCTGCCTTTTACCATTACTACAGGGACTCCAACTCCAGATCTGGAAGTTACGCGAATCTATAGTTACCCGAGATATCCTGTAATTGGAGACTCCGTTTTGTTTCTCGGTTTGGTAAAAAATCAAGGGACACAAGATGTCATGCCCGGAACATCCGTAAAACTTATGTTTGAAGTAAATGGTTCTGAGGTGAGCTCTAATGTCACGGTTTCGGATACGATATTCGCCGGAGGAGCGATTTTAATCGGTGCCAACGAAGGTCCTGAAACAGCACTATGGGTGCCTTCAAGTGAAGACGAATATACCGTCACCGCTACCATTGACGCTCATGCGGAAATAACTGAACTCATTGAATCAAACAACACGCTCTCAACAACGATAAAGGTTGCAAACGCGAACGAAACAGTTACAACAAATCTTTGTTACCAAAAACCCGTAGAGGCATCCTCCAGTGAAAGTTCGGACTACCCTGCTGAAAATCTGGTTGATGGAAATTTCAGTACCCGTTGGAGTTCAGAGTTTTCCGACCCCCAACACATTGTTATTGATCTGCAAGACCTTTACAGGCTGGATGTGATCGCATTGGCATGGGAAGCTGCTTATTCCACTGAATACATTGTTGAAGTATCCGAAGACCAAACAAATTGGATCCAAATCGTTCATGAAACAGACGGCAATGGTGGAAATGACCTCTTCTACCCCGAAATTAATGCCCGGTACATACGCGTAAGCTGTCTTGAAAGAACAATTGTATGGGGAAACAAATACGGACATTCTTTATTTGAAGTACAGGCCTATGGACCACTAACCTCGAGTTTAGTAAATGAAGAATTCACAACGGAAAACATTCACTTGTACCCGAACCCCACAAAAGGTGAAGTCTTTATATCCGGACTGCCAGCTAATGAAAATGTAGAAGTTGAGATCTTTGATATTCGTGGACAGCTGATCTTAAAAACCCTTACCGGAGAAAACCAAAGGATCGTTCTCCCGGCTCAAGTAGACAGCAGCAGCACCTACCTGCTACATATTAAAGGAAAAAACTTTACCTCGACAAAATATTTGAGTGTATCTAAGTAATCTTACAGATTTAAGCATCTTATGATAATACTCCTGGAGGGGTCTAGTCTAAACTATTTGGTGCTATTTAAAAAGGGTTCTGGAAACAGAGCCCTTTTTTCATACAAATAGCCATCATGTCCCGATAGATATCGGAAATATAGAAGGCTACATGAAAATAAAAGCCCATAAAATTGTTTAGGGTTAACAAACGGACTAGCAAAAAATGAAATAAGGGAAAAAGAGTATTTTTATACCAGACGAATACTCAAACCCCCTAGCCATGAAAATGCTCAAACTCATTTCCTTCTTATTCCTGACAAGTACACTTTTCGCCCAGCAGAGTGCGCATTTTGGTGCGGCTAAATTTGCACCGGCAGATGGCAAAAAACTGATGATCGCAGGACAAGACCTGGGAGCTGTTGGCGGTTTAAACACTTATACCGACGGCTATGTGGATCATCTCCCCGACTACATGCCGGCAGGGGTAACCACCTATACGAGCATCCCCGGATTAGGAGGTCTGACCGATCCGGACAATTGGGGTGCAGGGGATGTACATGCACAAGCCTATCTGGAAGATGAAACTTTTGACCACACAGTGATAGCCATCGGTTTGTACATGGTAAATCAGCTAACAAATATTTCTTCCGGACAACATGATGCATCCATCATTCAATTGGCACAATGGATAAAAAACACAAACCGTCCGGTATTTTTGCGTATTGGTTATGAGTTTGAAGGTTCCTGGAATAACTACAACCCTAGTCAATTTATAGCAGCCTGGAAACATATTGTACACCTGTTTGATGCCGAAGAAGTATGGAACGTAGCCTATGTGTGGCAATCAGCCGGCACCAATGCAGCCAATATTGCTCAATGGTATCCTGGAGACGATTACGTCAACTGGCTGGCATACTCCCATTTTGATGGTCCCAATCCCGGTCAAAGTATACGAAATTTTGCCCTGGATCACGATAAACCCATTATGATCGCAGAAGCTACTCCCAGAGTAAACTTAGGACAAGGAAATGGCGAAGACCATTGGAACAATTGGTTCAAACCCTTATTCGACCGGGTTTACAACGACGATCGGATCAAAGCACTGGCCTACATCAATGTAAATTGGAACATCCAACCCATGTGGCAAGGACAGGGTTGGGGAGATTCACGAGTACAGATAAACCCCTTTATCAAATCGGCCTGGGAAAATGAAATGACAAAAGACTCCTGGCTTGAAGGAGATGAAAACCTCTTCGACCTCCTGAATATGGATTATTGGAATAGCAGTGAAGTCATTATTCCCACCATGCAAACGATAGACTTTCCGATTGGATGGTCTATGTTCTCAACCTACATGATCCCCGATAATCTAAATGTAAAAAACATCTTCCATCAATTAAATCAAATTACCATCATTAAAGACAATGCCGGTTTGGCTTATCTTCCTGAATGGGATTTTAATGCCATAGGAGATATCCTTATTGGTCAGGGCTACCACATCAAAACTACTGAAGCCTGTTCGATTGACATCTATGGAACTTATGCTTTTCCTGAAGCGCATTCAATGGATATAAATTCCGGGTGGAATAAAATCGGATACCTGCGAATTGAGCCGGCAGACATCGCACTCGTTCTGAATGAACTCAACACCGAAAACAACCTAATTATTGCAAAAGATTATTTCGGAAACGCATACCTTCCCGAATTAAATTACAACGGCATTGGAAAAATGAAGGCAGGACAAGCATACCAACTGAAAGTTATGGGATCAACTTCCCTCACCTTCCTTTCTAATGACGCATCGTATTAGAAAAACAAAGGAAACATCTTAAATTAATTAAAAACATAGAAACGCAATAGGCGTTTACTCAAATAGTATGGTCAATCGTAAAACTCTTTATGAAAATTAAGTTCAAACCTTCAAACTCAGACTTTTTTAAGGAACTAAACATAGAAGTTTCGAATATTTTGACCGAGAATGTAATAGCAAAAGGTAAAAGAATCCTGAGAGCAAAATTTCTCTTTTACTTATCAATTTTCATTACACTTTACGGTTTTTTGTACACTGACTTTGTTTCAAGAAATTTCACATTACTTATTTTTAATTATTCATTACTGGGGCTTTCAGGGATATTACTTGCGTTTAACGCTTCACACGATGCGGTGCACAACACTTTATTTTCCAACAAAAAACTTAACCGGATAGCCCATTATCTTATTTTCAATTTACAAGGAGTAAATGCCTCATTATGGAAAAAAAGACATGTTTCGTCACATCATATTTTCCCAAACGTAGATGGATGTGATGCAGATATTGACAACAACCCATTCATCAGGTTAACGGGTTCACATAAAGCAAAAGGAATTCACAAGTTTCAACATCTATACGCCTCTATATTATATAGTTTTTATACGCTTCATTGGATTTTTATTAAAGACTTCATCTACATCACTAAAAAAGAAGTGGCAAATATGAAAGACCTGACATATTCCAAAAAATTTGTTGTCGAAGTAATTCTATTAAAGCTTTTTTATTTGATCTATATCGTTGTCTTGCCTTTGTGTTTTACAGAGTCAACACTAACTGAAATTCTACTTTCATTCATTATTATGCACGGATTCATTTCAATATTTTTTGTTTTGACTTTGATTATTTCCCACCTGACTATGGAAACAAATTTCCCGAAAGTTGACAAAATTGGATTTTTACCAACGTGTTACCACGAACATCAACTTTCAGTTTCACTAGATTATCATCCTACAAATAAAGTTGCTAATTGGATTTTTGGTGGATTTAACGCTCACGCTGCTCATCACTTATTTCCTAATTTACCACATACACTGTATACGGTAATAACACCAACAATAAAGGAAATGGCTATAAAATTTTCAATGCCATATAATGAATTAAGTATTATGAATGCTGTTCGATCACATTTTGAATATTTAAAACAATTAGGGAAAACAAACAGCCTCCATATTTAAGTTTTTAAGAACAGTTTTTTTTAAGGTATACTTTCGCTATATTCAAACTTTTTTAGAAAACAACTCCCCAAAAACCATAGCTGTACATGCTTTTGCTTTTGATCAGAGTTCACTGAAAATTAAAAGCTTATAAACGCATCTCCCCCCTCCCATGTTAAAAAAGAGGTTTAAAAAAATAGCATTAAGCTTCGTCTTATTTGTTTCTTCAATCATGTACGCACATGGAGATTTATCCATTCGGATTCATGAAAAAACGAAAGAGATCTCAAAGGATACTACAAATTCAAAATTATATTTTGAAAGAGGATTCCTCTACCAACAACATGAAGAATTTAACAAAGCCCTGTCTGATTATCTACGATCAGAGGAATTAGGAAATACAGAAAAACTACTGAAATACAGAAAGGCGAAAATTTATTTTGCCTTAACAGATTATCATTCAGCATTAAAAGCAGTAGATCAATGCATAGACCCACCGGATGTAAAGCCTCAGAAGCTTAAAGCCCAAATTTTAATGAAATTAAAGCGACATTCTGAAGCATTGGATCTCTATGATCTTGTAATAAAAAACACACTTGACATCAGACCCGAAGACATTGTAGAATACAGCACGATCTTCTTAGCTATGGACAGCACAAATTATACGGGAGCGATCAAAGCAATTGATATTGGTCTGGATAAATTGGGCGATCACGTTGTTACCTTACAACTAAAAAAAACAGACTATTTAAAAAGGTCAGGTCAGGTAAAAAAAGTGATTGAGCAATACAATAGTCTGATCACAGAAAACACAAGAAAAGAGTTTTGGTATTACAAAAAAGCCCTGTATTTATTTGAGCTAAACAGATTATCAGAAGCCAACATAGCACTACAACAAACCAAAGTAACCATAGAACAACTAAGTCCAAAATTGAAAAGCACCTCAGCACTAAAAGAGTTGCAGATTCAGGTAAATAAATTAGAAAAAAACATACATCATGAAAACTAAAATTAGCTCCATTCTACTATTATTCGTGGGATTATCATTACAAGCTCAAGAAGTATTTATCTCAAACGGAGCTGAATGGAAATACCTGGATGATGGTTCAAACCAGGGAACAGCATGGTACGGCACCGAATTTAATGACGAACATTGGAATTCAGGAAATGCACAACTGGGATATGGAGATGGAGACGAAGTCAGTACAGTTAGTTATGGCCCGAGTTCAGGTAATAAATACCCGACAACTTATTTCAGAAAATCATTTGATGTATCAGATCATACACTCTACAATCTCTTAGTGTTAAAGGCGATCAGAGATGA
>JANXFM010000210.1 GCA_024959975.1 Flavobacteriales bacterium | reverse complement strand
ATAAACATCATAGACAAAAGAAATCGCAAAGGCATTTTATTTTTGAAATTGGTCGATCAATTCTTCATCAGAAAAATGAAGTAAGCGAATCATCCCTTTAGCTTGTTCTACGTATGGGTGATTTGGATAGCGCTCCATAAATTCCTCGTAGGTATTTTTTGCAGTCAGCCTTTGGTGCATAATCTCAAAACAATCGGCTTGTTGAAAAAGAGCCAAGGGTGCCAATTCAGTATCCGGAAATTTAGTATGCACCAGATAAAAAGCTTCTGCAGACTGTAAATACTCTCCTAAACCTTTTAATACTTCTCCTGATTTAAACAAGATTTCGGGATTGTTCTCCGCATTCGGATAGGCTTTTAAAAATTCACTGTACGCCTCTAACACTTCCTTTGCAAAATCTACATTAGAAGCTGTATCTTGAGCATGCATCAATCTTGCTTCAAGACCCAAAACTCTGTCTAAGGCTTTTTTTTGAGCATTCACACAAGAAGCCAACACAGCAACAAAAATCAGGAATAAAAAGAAATTTCTCATCGCTTTACTTTTTTAGCCTTGTAAAAACGCATTCTGTAACCGGGTTTTATCTTCCCATTCATAATATCACTCAACCTGCGTTTGATCATTCTTCTTCTCAAGGGAGAAAGATACTCGGTAAATAAAATCCCTTCCGTATGATCGTACTCATGTTGTATCACACGAGCAGCAAACCCCTCATAAGTTTCTGTATGTTCAACAAAATTTTCATCGAAATAACAAATCGTAATTTTTGGTTTACGAGCGATTTCTTCTCTAACCTCAGGAATACTCAAACAACCTTCACTAAACAACCACTCCTCACCTTCTTCTTCAAGAATTTCAGCATTAATAAAGGTCTTTTTAAACCCTGCCAAATGAGGCTCTTCTTCCTCAAAAGAAGAGCAATCGACAATAAACAAACGAATAGACAACCCTATTTGAGGAGCTGCCAAACCCACACCACGTGAAGCGTACATGGTTTCATACATATTCTCTATAAGTTCCTTTAAATTCGGGTAATTGGGACCAATTTCTTCCCCAACGTCTTTTAGAATAGGATCTCCGTAAGCAACAATAGGTAAAAACATAATTTATATCTTAAAGTTTTGTTGTTCCATAAACGACTGCAAAATAAGAGTTGCACTCACCTCATCTACTAAAGCTTTATCCTGACGTGCTTTCTTTTTCAAACCACTATCGATCATCGTTTGAAAAGCCATTTTAGAAGTAAAACGCTCATCAATTAAATGAATTTCCAATTCCGGAAACTGCTTTCTCAACTGTTTAGCAAAACCTTTTACATAGGGGGTAGAATCCGTTTTTTGATTCTTTAAATCTTTAGGCATACCCATAACTATAGCCGCTACAGATTCCTTAGAAATATATTCTTTCAAAAAATCCATACAATCGTGAGCTCTTACAGTACAGAGCCCCGACGCAATAATTTGAAGCTCATCAGTAACTGCTATTCCTACTCGCTTCGTTCCATAATCTAATGCCAATAATCTTGCCATAAAACGCAAATTAAAGCAAATATAAGATTTGTTGTTGGTTGTTAGTTGTTGGTTGTTGGTTATTTGATGTTGGTTGTTGGGTAAAATTAAAGTTTAGCTAAAAACTGTATGGCATGAATAAACTACCAACCGGTCACTAATCACTAGTCATGGTTACTGTTCACTAATAATTATTCATTACTTTAGCGAGGTGAAAAATCTAAACAACCTAATGAAAAAAATTCTTTTTATAGCCCTTACAATCCTTAGTATCTCCTGTCAAATGAATACTGACAATCCTAAGGAAAGAGCGAAAGTTCAGTTAACAGAAATTAAAGAACCTGAACAACTTTGGTATACAGATGTTGACAGGGCTATTAATATTTCCAAAAAAACGGGCAAAGAAATTTTCGTATTCTTTACCGGTAAAGAATGGTGTAGCTGGTGTAAAAAACTTGACCGTCAAATTTTAAGTCAGGAAGATTTTATCCATTACGCAAAAGAGAATTTGGTATTACTTGAGCTTGACTTTCCAAAAGGGAAACGTGATCTACCCTGGAAACAAATAGAACTGGCACGGAAATTTAAAATTCAGGCCTACCCGACAGTCATCTTAATGGATTCGTACAAAAATCAACTAGGAAGAACAGGCTATCAGGCAATGAGCCCACTACAATACACAGAACATATTGAATCAATCATCAAAAAAAATTAATTCCATACAACACATGCAATTACTAAAAGGAAAGACTGCCATCGTTACCGGTGCCACGCGAGGTATTGGTAGAGGTGTAGCTATAAAATTAGCTGAACAAGGTGCTAATGTTGCGTTCACCTACGTATCTTCTGAAGAAAAAGCTCTAGCCATAGAAAAAGAACTTCAAGACATGGGGGTTAAAGCGAAAGCCTACAGATCTGATGCTTCTAAAATGGGTGATGCCGAAGCTCTGGTAAAAGATGTTTTGGCAAACTTCGACACTATTGATGTTTTGGTAAACAACGCAGGTATTACAAAAGACAATTTGTTGATGCGTATGAGTGAAGACGACTTCGATCGTGTTATGGAAGTAAATCTAAAATCCATCTTCAACATGACCAAGGCCGTTCAAAGAACCATGCTGAAACAACGTTCGGGATCTATTGTGAACATGACATCTGTTGTGGGTGTTAAAGGTAATGCTGGTCAATCTAATTATTCTGCCTCTAAAGCAGGTGTTATCGGGTTCACCAAATCTATTGCTCTGGAATTAGGTTCACGTAATATTCGTTGTAATGCCATTGCTCCCGGATTTATTGAAACTGAAATGACTGAAAAATTGGGCGAAGAGGTTATTGCTAATTGGAGAAATTCCATCCCGTTAAAAAGAGGAGGTTCACCGGAAGATGTAGCCAATGCTACTTTATTCTTAGCTTCAAATCTATCGGCTTATATTACAGGACAAACCCTTCACGTTTGT
>JANXFM010000207.1 GCA_024959975.1 Flavobacteriales bacterium | reverse complement strand
ATTACAAGGGCTGTAGCACCGATGATGGATCTGGTAAAGTGGACTCGAAAAAAATACATCAAGGAGCAAAGGCATGCTATTGAAAATGGTGTCATTGCTTTGAAAGGTGGTGACCTTGGCCAGGAGTTAGCATCTTGGGGAAATAGAAAGACTACAGTAAACCTTTCAGATTATTATGAGGAAGCGTTTTTTGAAACCAAAAAGATTATTCACGTTCCGGTAAGGAATCGATAGGGTAACAATAAAATAAAAAGCCTGGGAATAAATTCCCAGGCTTTTTATTTCCGGGTTTTTTTATGCTTGAAACTGGAGTTCGCTTAACTTTTTGTAGGTACCATTTTCGAGTTGAGATAACTCTTCGTGGTTTCCGGATTCTACGATTTGTCCCTTTTCAAGAACAAATATCTTATCCGCATTTCGCACGGTCGCTAAGCGATGTGCAATGACTAGTGAAGTCCTTCCTTTCATTAACTTCTCTAATGCTTCCTGTACCAGGCTTTCAGACTCTGAGTCCAGGGCAGAGGTAGCCTCATCCAGAATTAAGATCTTAGGGTCTTTTAAGATAGCTCTGGCGATGGCAATTCTTTGTCTTTGTCCACCCGAAAGTTGAATACCACGATCTCCAACTAGAGTGTCATAGGCTTCCGGAAATTCGGTAATGAACTGATGTGCATTGGCTTGTTCCGCTGCTTTCTGAATTTCTTCAGCACTCGAATCCGGTTTTCCGTAGGCTATATTTTCTTTAATACTTCCACCAAATAATAAAATGTCTTGAGGTACGATGGCAATTTGTTTTCTCAGATCAGTCAGAGGGAGTGCTGTAATTTCAGTTTGGTCGATTAACAGACTACCGGAATAGTTTTGGTAAAAACGCATCATTAATTGAGTGATGGTCGATTTACCTGCACCCGAAGCACCTACTAAAGCTACTTGTTCACCTTTGTTTACGGTTAGGTTAATCCCTGAGAGTACCTGAACATTGGCACGATTTGGGTAATGGAAAGATAAGTCTTTAAAATTGACAGATCCTTTGATGTGATGGCTGATCTCACCCTCGGTATATTCTTCCGGAGTTTCATCTAAGATTTCCATCAATTTCTCTGTTGCGCCAATTGCTTTTTGGATTTGAGCATAGAGATCGGCAATACTACCAATGCTTGCTCCAATAAAAATGGTTAGCATTAGGAATGAGGTTAAGTCCCCCATACTCATGTCTCCCTGGTGGATTAGTCGCGCTCCATACCAAATAACAGCAGCAATAGCTCCAAAGATCCCTAAAATGATAAATGAGGCGAAAGTCGCTCGAAGTTTACCACCTTTAATAGCATACTTAACGATTTCTTCTGTCTTGTTCTTGTAACGCAACGATTCAAAAATTTCGTTTGCAAAGGCTTTTACATTGGTGATGCCTTGTAAGGTTTCTTCTACAATAGTATTGGAACCGGCAATGTGTTCTTGCACCGTTTTAGAGTAGGCTCTTAGTTTTCTACCTATAATAACGGCCACAATAATAATAACCGGAAATATGGATAGCATGAATATTGCCAGTTTTAAAGATGTAAAGCCCAGTAGAATTGTCCCTCCAATAATAATGATGATCTGTCTGAGGAATTCAGCACTGGTTGTTGTAAAGGTTTCTTGCAGTAAAGAGATGTCTGAAGCAATACGACTATTCAATTCACCAACCCTTCTTTTGTTAAAGAAAGTCATGGGTAAACGAATAAGATGTTCGTAGGTCGCCTGACGCAGTTTTGCGAGGAACTTTTCGGTAACATTTACAAAAAGTACAATTCTGAAATAGGAAAAGATGGCTTGTAAAGAGAATAAACCAAACAGTAATAAGGCCATTTGATTGATGCTATCCATTGATTTTTTGCTGGCATCAACCATTTCTCCAATAAACATTGGGAAAACTAGTGATGCAAAACTTGATAGTAAAAGGAATACTAAGCCTAGAAAATACGCTGATTTATAGGGTTTTAGGTATTTAAATACCCTTAAAGCTTTTTTTAGACTTCCTTTATCTAGCTTTATCTTTTCTCTTTTCTTATTTTTGCTTCCGAACATTTATTTTATTCGTTTGTTCGTGCAAAAGTAAGTTATTCATCTCAGAAAAAAACCTTTTTGTTGTTTGTGAGACATAAAAAATGATTTTATATTTGCAACCCTGTTAGGGAACAAGAACATTAAGTTAAAGATATGAAAAGAACATTCCAACCTTCGAATAGAAAGCGTAAAAATAAGCACGGTTTTATGGATCGCATGGAATCTGTAAATGGTCGCAAAGTGTTGGCCAGAAGAAGAGCTAAAGGCCGTCATAAAATTTCAGTTTCTGATGAAGCAAGACATAAAAGATAATCATCTAATGGATGAAGATTTTAAGGTGTTATCTATTTTAAATAGTTAACACCTTTTTTATGAATACGCTAAATTGAAAATCTTAACTTAGTCACCCTTAAGACTAAATAGTAAACGACACGATGCCAAAAAACAGCTCCATCAATCACATTTTAATTATTGGTAGTGGCCCTATCGTTATCGGTCAGGCCTGCGAATTTGATTATTCCGGTTCTCAAGCTTCCCGCTCGTTAAGAGATGAAGGGATTGAGGTTACCTTGATCAATTCTAACCCGGCTACCATTATGACGGATTCTGTGGTTGCCGACAATATTTATCTAAAGCCTTTAACGGTAGAATCTATTGAGGAGATTCTGGTTAAGCATCCGGATATTGATGCTGTATTGCCAACTATGGGTGGACAAACGGCATTGAATTTATGTATTGATGCGGAAGATAAAGGTGTATGGAGTAAGAATGATATTGATATTGTAGGGGTAAACATCGATGCCATTAATATTACTGAAGATCGAGAGCAATTCAGGAAGTTAATGGAAACCATTGATATACCTATGGCACCTCAACGCATTGCAAAATCTTTCCTTGAAGGGAAGGAAGTTGCTCAGGATTTCGGCTTTCCATTGTGTATTAGAGCTTCCTTTACTCTGGGTGGTACAGGAGCAACGATCGTATATGAAAAGGAAGATTTTGAGAAAGCATTAACTCATGGGCTTCACAGCTCTCCGATCCACGAAGTAATTATTGATAAGGCTTTGTTGGGATGGAAAGAGTACGAATTAGAATTGTTAAGAGATAAGAACGATAATGTGATCATTATTTGTTCTATTGAGAATATGGATCCTATGGGGGTTCACACAGGTGATTCGATAACCGTGGCTCCTGCGATGACTTTGTCAGACACGACCTATCAGCGTATGCGTGATATGGCCATCAAGATGATGCGATCTATTGGTGATTTTGCAGGTGGATGTAATGTGCAGTTTGCAGTAAGTCCTGATGAAAAAGAAGATATTGTTGCCATTGAGATCAATCCTCGTGTTTCACGATCTTCAGCTTTGGCATCTAAAGCAACGGGTTATCCGATTGCAAAAATTGCTTCGAAGTTAGCCATTGGATATTCATTAGATGAGTTATTTAATCAAATTACAAAAACATCGTCAGCGTACTTTGAACCTACATTAGATTACGTTATTGTGAAATTCCCACGTTGGAATTTTGATAAGTTTGAAGGTTGCGACAGCACTTTAGGTTTACAGATGAAGTCGGTAGGAGAGGTAATGGCTATTGGTCGTTCTTTTCAGGAAGCACTTCAAAAAGCCTGTCAGTCTTTAGAGATTAGCCGTAATGGTTTGGGTGCTGATGCTAAATATTGGACCAATCAAGATCAAATTCTTGAGCGTTTAAAGAGACCAAGTTGGGATCGGGTATTCCGAATTTACGATGCAATGCGTATAGGTATTCCTAAGAAAACCATTCACGAAATGACCGGAATAGATCACTGGTTCCTAAGTCAGTTGGAGGAGTTGGTTGCGCTGGAGCATGAACTGGAAAAATACAGCATTCACGAATTACCACGTGAATTACTCCTGGAAGCTAAAATGAAAGGCTATGCCGATCGTCAAATTGCGCATTTAACACGTTGTTGGGAATCTGAGGTTCACTCGAAGCGTTTGGATCAGGGAATAAACAGAGTTTATAAATTAGTTGATACTTGTGCTGCAGAATTTGAAGCACAAACACCATATTATTACTCAACTTTTGAAAATGAAATTGAGATTAACGGAAAGCGTTTTACTGAAAATGAAGTAGAAGTTTCCGATCGTAAAAAGGTTATTGTTTTGGGTTCTGGTCCTAACCGTATTGGTCAGGGGATAGAATTTGATTATTGTTGTGTTCATGGTGTGTTGGCAGCTAAAGAAATGGGCTATGAAACCATCATGATCAACTGTAATCCTGAAACCGTTTCTACTGATTTTGATACCGC
>JANXFM010000142.1 GCA_024959975.1 Flavobacteriales bacterium | reverse complement strand
ATGATACTCATAAGGTTTATGATGAGCCAATTTTCAAGCGATAGAACAACAGGAAGTGCTTTTACGTAATAATGTGTAGGGTCTAGCTGGATGGGAGCAAAGAAATACTGTATGGCTACAATCGAAAGCCCGATCCCATTTCCAATAATCAAGCCTTTTCTTAACAGATAGAATGCATGGTAAAGAAATATTTTCTTAATGGAAATATTGGTGGCTCCAAGCGCTTTCATTAAACCAATCATCTTTGTTCTTTCGAGTATGATGATGAGCAGTGAACTAATCATGTTGATGCTTGCAACGACAACCATGATTAATAAGATAATCGCAATATTTAAATCGAAGAGTTTTATCCAATCAAAAATTTGTGGATAGCGTTCTTGTGCAGAGCTTACTTGCGTGTCGTAAGGACTTATCGTTTCGACCAAAGCATGGACTTCATCTTTATGATAACCTTCTTTTACTTGAATCTCTAAAGAACTACACTGATCTTCAGACCAGCGATTAATTTTTTGAAGATGTTTCAGGTCTGCCAGGATGTAGAGGTCATCAAAGAGCTCTATCCCTGTTTCATAGATTCCTTTTATGGTGAACTTTCGAATTAGTGGTTGATTATTTTGCTTTCCCTGAAAATAAAATAAGGCTTGTTTGTTAATTGTTAATCCTAATTTTTGAGCCAGTTTTTTAGAAATAAGGATCTCATTGCTTTTTTTAGAAGAATGGTATTCGGGGCTACTACCCTCAGTAAGGTGTGCATTAATAAAGCTCCAGTCAAAGTTTTCATCAACCCCTTTCACAACAATACCCTCAAATTCTGTATCCGTTTTTATAAGTGCATTTTTGGCAATCCGGGTCTGGATGTGTTTAACACCCTCTATCTGGGAGAGGCTGTTGATGAGTGTGCTGTCTGCTGTAAGAGGAGATACTTCTATGGATTGATTCAGGTCGAAAACACTTACTTGAATATCAGAGGTAAATCCGGTAACTTTAGCACTGATTTTTTCTTGCAG
The DNA here is from genome assembly GCA_024959975.1 of Flavobacteriales bacterium. Lineage (GTDB taxonomy): Bacteria > Bacteroidota > Bacteroidia > Flavobacteriales > UBA7430 > JANXFM01. The sequence goes on along the minus strand of JANXFM010000142.1, from coordinate 6,449 downwards.
CCCTTTACCGGTAGCAATGGCTAAAATCATAACAGTAACGCTTAAGCTTACCGCAGCAATGGCCATTTTTAAAATAGGTTTTGAAATGGAATGCTGAAGATTTTTTTCGGTGTGTAGGCGTTTGGCTACAAATTTTTCAAAATTCAAGGCTCTATGCTTTATATATGTTGTTCCAAAGATAATAAAATGACGCTACTGATCCTGTTTATCTCTGGGTTCCTGTTTTCTTGTCAGACACAGCAAACGTCTGATGATATAATTACCGGAGCTGCACAAGTGAATGATTACATTTTCTTATTAGAGGACAAGAATGTTGCTGTGGTTGCCAATCAAACTTCTGTGATTAATGGTGTTCATTTGGTCGACACGTTACTTTCGAGGTCTGTGAATATTACGAAAGTATTTGCACCTGAGCATGGATTTAGAGGAGAGGCCGATGCAGGCGCTTCTATTGATAACACAGTAGACACAAAAACAGGTTTGCCCATACTATCTCTTTATGGGAAAAATAAAAAGCCATCCAAAGAATTTTTAGAAGTTGTAGATATTGTAGTTGTTGATATTCAGGATGTGGGAGCTCGTTTTTACACTTATATTTCAACTTTGCATTATGTCATGGAAGCCTGTGCCGAGAATTCTATTCCGGTTTTGGTTTTGGATCGTCCGAATCCGAATGCGCACTATGTTGATGGTCCTGTTTTAGATACAGCTTTTCAGTCTTTTGTAGGAATGCATCCGATTCCTATCGTACATGGTATGACTATGGCGGAATATGCACAAATGATCAATGGAGAATATTGGCTCAAGGATTCTGTGCAATGTGAATTGCATTGGCAAGGAATGATAAATTATCATCATCAAAAGCCTTATGATACCCCTGTAAAGCCGTCTCCAAACTTACCTAATTCTCAATCCATCGCTCTTTATCCATCCTTGTGTTTGTTTGAAGGAACGGATGTAAGTATTGGTAGAGGTACCCTGCAACAATTTCAAGTGATCGGTTCTCCACAATTGGATTCTTGTTCTTATGCATTTACTCCAATTTCTCGTAAAGGAGCTAAGTATCCGAAACACGAAAATGAAATTTGTTGTGGTTGGGATTTACGAGAAGTAGAAGTTCATGAAGGAATTGATTTGGATTACCTCTTAGAGGCATATCATCAATATGATGTAAAGGGGGGGCGGTTTTTTAATTCTTTTTTTGATAAGCTAGCGGGCTCAAATCAGCTTCGTATTCAGATAGAAGCCGGTTGGACCTCGGAGCAAATAAAAGAATCGTGGCAGGAAGGTTTGGAAGCATTTAAAAAAACAAGCCAAGCCTATTTAATTTATCCATAAGTGAGTTAATGGAGTATTTTTATTAAATCAAACGGAGCATTTCCTCCATGATCTCATCAGAATCCCATATTTCAGTAATGTTCGGGTTTTCCATAATGGTTTGCATCAGTTTTTCCTGTTTCATGCCAATATTCCACGCATCAGCATAAGATATATTGGTGAAGCTTACTATGGAGTAGAGCGGAATCCATTTGTCTGGATATCGTTGTGCAAATTTTTGTTCGACCTTTTTTTGGATTAGAAATTTAGGATCGGCAGTTTTATCTCGCATCACGATGAAGTTTTGCATAGAAAGGTCTTGCATCCCGTCACTATCAGGTTTTCTTACTTTTGAAAATTCTTTAAAACAATTTTCAAAATTATTTTCATATTTATCTAATAGTTCGTCTAGTACCCTACAGTCCTCGAAGCCACAATTCATTCCTTGTCCGTAAAAAGGAGCAGTAGCGTGCGCAGCATCTCCAATTAACAGAGCCTTATCATTTACATGCCAGGGATAAGTTCGCATTAAGGCTAATGAGGAAGTTGGATTTGTGAAAAATTGTTCAGTCAGGTCGGGTAAAAGTGTTGTAAAATCAGGGAAAACTTTTTTGAAATAGGTTTGAATGCGTTCTCGGTCACATAATTCTTTAAAAGAATCTTTTCCCTCAAAAGGAGCAAAGAGCGTACAGGTGTAACTACCATCTAAATTTGGTAATGCAATTAGCATGAAATTCCCTCGGGGCCATATATGCAATGCATTTTTTTCCAGTTTATGAGTTCCGTCTTCATTCGCCGGAATAAGTAATTCTTTATAAGCGTGTTCAATATAATGTTGTGAAAACTGGTGTCGCTTACGTTTAATCATTTGAGATCGAACAGCTGAAAAAGCACCATCTGCACCAATAATCAGATCAGAAGTGACTGTTTTTTGCCGAAGGGTATTTGTGTCTTCAAAAGTTGCTGAAGTCTTTTCAAAATCAATGTCTATACATTTTTGATTGCAATGAATATTGACGCCATTTTTTTCTGCCATTTCCATCATAATTGCATTAAGCTCTGCTCTTGAAACAGAATAAATAGCTTGTCCGGGATTACCATAGGCTTGCTCCGATAAATTTCCATGGCTATCGTGCATGATCCTTTTGTACATGGGGATCGCTATTTTCTTAACGTCTTTATCTGCTCCCACTTTTTTTAAAGCCGACCATCCTCTCTCTGAAAGTGCCAAATTGATTGATTTCCCTGCTGTAATCAGCTCAGCCCTTAAATCATTTCTTCTTTCATAAACAGATACATTAAAACCTCTTTTACTCATGTACAGAGCACAAAGTGACCCTACCAGTCCGGCACCTGCTATTGTAATGTTCCTTTTCATAAAACGGATTCTAAAATTTTGTAAAATTTGTAAACATCAGTAAATCTATTGTACAGTGGAACGGGAGCAATACGTATGACATCGGGTTCTCGCCAATCAGCAATAACACCTTTTTTTGTGATGTTGTCAAATAATTTTTTATTTCCATTTTTTACTTGAATGGAGATTTGGCACCCTTTTTCTTTAGGGGTGATGATGTTAATTTTATCTGTCTGGATGGTTTGCAATAGAAAGATCAGGTAATCACTTAGTTTTTTTGATTTTTCTACCAATCGGTCCATTCCTACTTCATCAAAGATCGAAAGTGAAGCACGGATAGCAGCTAAAGATAAAATCGGAGGATTGCTTAATTGCCACCCTTCGGCCGATGTGATGGGGTCAAAATCATCCGGCATTTTAAATCTATTTTCTTTATTGTGCCCCCACCAACCGGCAAACCTTGGTAAATTACTTTTGTGATGTTTTTCGTGAACAAAAGCTCCGGCTACCGATCCGGGACCGGAGTTTAGGTATTTGTAGGAACACCACACAGCAAAGTCCACATTCCATTTGTGAAGTTCTAATTTTATGTTTCCTGCAGCATGTGCCAGATCAAAACCAACAAGGATTCCTTTTTGATGAGCCAGATTTGTAATGGTTTCAAAATCGAAAACCTGCCCGGTGTAGTAGTTAACCCCACCCAACATGATTAACGCAATTTCATCTCCTTCTTCACTAATGATTTGTGCAATATCTTCGGCTCTTATTGCTGTTTCACCTGCTCTGGCTTTAAGTTTTATTAATGAATTCGTGGGGTCATAACCGTGATGGATGATCTGTGAGTTTACTGCATAAATATCAGAGGGGAATGCATCGGCTTCAATGACGATTTTATGTCTTTTTGCATGTGGTCTGTAAAAGGAAACCATCATTAAGTGAAGGTTTACAGTTAAAGAGTTCATGGCAACCACTTCACTCTTTTTTGCCCCTACAATTTTGGAATATCCTTCGCTTAGAAATTCGTGGTAGGGCATCCAGGGATTTTTTGCATGAAAGTGACCTTCCACACCCCATCGGGCCCAATCGCTTAGTTCCTGATCTAAATATGCTTTCGTTCTTTTTGGTTGTAAGCCTAAAGAATTTCCACATAAATAGATTAATTCATTTCCCTCTTCATCTCGCGGGATATGAAATTCATTTCTATAGGAACTTAGTTGATCCTCTTTATCGAGTTGTGTTGCAAACTCTAATGTGTTTTTATTGTTCATTTATTTCGAAAATAATCGGCCTGCTCGGTGCTGCATCAGAAACAAAAGCAGGAATTTGAATCGTTAATAAATAATTGCCATCTGAAATGATCTCGTCAACAAAAATCATTTCTGTAATGGTTTTGTGTTTGGTTTTTGGATTGTACTCTTTATCTATGGTATCCCAAAAAACATTGTGTGCAGATAGAACACCATCATCAAATAATCGATCTACCGAAGGAATATCAACAAGTAAATGTTTTACCCCCAAATCTTTAATGTATTCCATAGCATCAATACTAAAGAAAGGAGGTTTTATCTGTATGTAATCCTGCGATTTTTTGGACTGATCATTAGGGAGTGTTCGTATTATTAATCCTTCCAAAAATTCTTTTGGAACGTCTTTTAATTTTTCAACCAGTTTCTCTTTTGTAATCAGTAGATCTTCTTTGTTTAGTTCAGGTTTATAGTTTTCTGCTGTTGATACAGGATCTATTGAAATGAGGTGTGATGGGATCATTAGATCTTTTAATGAAGATAAAATGTCAATTCGTTCTTTTGTAATGTGTCCGATACATTCTGTGTGAGTACCATTGCAATGAGGAATGAAATTGTAGATTTCAAAATTACAAGGCCCTCCCAGTCTGGTATCTCCAATAAACTGTCCATCTGTGTATGGTTTTGAAGTAGCTCTGTCAACGCCATAACTGTTGGGTTGTTCACCATTAAAGATTAAGGGTATTGAAATATCTTTGCCTTTAGAAAAGTCAATAAGATATTTGTTATTTCCTATGATAATTTCTCCTTTCATTATGCGAAATCTGATTTTTTCATATTGAGCCAATCTAATGCATTTCCTGAAAGTAATTTTTCTTTTACTTCCGTAGGGAATGGCGTATTGTGTATCAATTTCCCGGGTTCTAATTCACCTAAAGGGAAAGGGTAGTCTGTTCCTAATGCAACTTTATCTTCTCCCACTAAATCTACGATATAATCCAACATTTTGTTGTCATGAACTAAACTATCCAGCCAAAATTCACCTAAATAATCTTTCGGATTTATTTTGTTATCTACTGCCACCAGATCCGGTCGGACATTAAAACCATGCTCAATTCTTCCAATGGTTGCTGGAAAAGACCCCCCTCCGTGTGCAAAAGCAACTCTGAGTTTAGGGAATTTCTGGAATACGCCACTAAAGATCATAGAGCAAATGGCAAGAGAAGTTTCCATGGGCATACCAACCAACCATGAGAGCCAGTATTTATCCATTTTCTCCTTGGCCATCCACCACCAGGGATGAACAAAAATGGCCATATCTAGAGCCTCACAAGCTTCATAGATCGGGAAAAATGAAGGTTCGCTCAGATTTAAGTTGTTTACGTGTGAACCTATTTGAATGCCTTTCATTCCAATAGATTTGCATCTTTCTAATTCTTGAATTGCAAGTTTGGTGTCTTGCATCGGAATGTTTCCCAACCCAACAAACCGATTTGGGGATTTATCGACTACTTTTATTAGGTCGTCATTAATAAATTTTGAGATTTCTAAACCATCCTTAGGAGCTGTCCAATAGGAAAACATGACCGGAACGGTCGACAAAACCTGAACATCAATATTTTGATGGTTACATTCGTTAATTCTTGCTTCCCCATCCCAACAGTTGGATTCTATTTCTCTGAAAAACTGATCGTTCATCATCATTTTAGCACAACAAGGTTTGTGATGCTCTAATTGAATGAATTCTCCATAACCAAATTTTTTATTAAAATTTGGAATATTTTTAGGTAAAATATGGGTATGAATATCTATTGTAAATAACTTTTTCATTTAACATTTAGTTTTACATAAATCGTTCGTCAGTTTCCATTATTGTGTTGCAATTACTACAAGTTCTTAATTCTTCAGAGCCATAAAATTCTTTAAAACGTGGCTGAAAGTCTTTCTCTACATTATTAAGTTTGAAAGTTACACTATGCAGTTGATTATTGCAATTGTCACAATACCATTGCAAACCATCTTTTTCTCCATGCTTTCGGCGTAGCTCAATAACTAAACCGACACTATTAGCAGGGCGAATGGGTGAATGTGGGATCTTTGCAGGAAGAAGAAAAATTTCTCCTTCTTTGATTGGAACTTCAACGGCTTTACCATCTTCTTGAATTTTAACGATGATATCTCCTTTAATCTGATAGAAAAATTCCTCACTTTCGTTATAATGATAATCTTTTCTTTGGTTAGGTCCACCAACGACCATAACAATAAAATCTCCTGCTTCGGTGTAAACACATTTATTGCTTACCGGAGGTTTTAAATATTCCTGATTGTCGTCAATCCATTTTTGAAAATTAAAAGGTCGTGTAATGCTCATCATGTTTTTATTTAAATGGTTGCGATAACTTTAAGCTCAATAGCAATCGGTGTTGGTAAGCAATTTATTTCTACAGTAGTTCTGCAGGGTTGATTGTTTTTGAAATAATCAGCGTAAATTTTATTGTAGGTCTTAAAGTCATCTTTCATGTTCGTAAGGA
>JANXFM010000101.1 GCA_024959975.1 Flavobacteriales bacterium | reverse complement strand
TGGTCTGGCTGCTTATTTTACCACCATAGAAACTTACGATAATTACTATTACTTTAACGATGTACTCTTTAGCTCTGAAAAGTCAGAGACAAAAGATATTCTTCGCCTGACATCAGATTTTGCCAATGCCAATTTTGAGGGAACCATAGATGTTCCCAATCTGTTTAATTCCTTTTTCGCCTATTTGTCACCACATTTACCATTGTTAAACAGAGGCGTTAATAAGGCTCAGGATTTTGACTTTGAGATTAATTTATTTAATACTTCAGCTTTAACTGAATTATTTCTGCCTCAGTTGAATTTGGGCAACGGAGCACATATTTCGGGGAGTTTTAACAATAGGGAAGAGGGTTTAAGCCTGGATGTAGAAAGTCCAAACTTAGGTTGGGATAAATGGCTGTGGCGTGATTTGAAAATAAATTCTAAAGCAACAAATGAACATTGGGAAATTAGTTTGCTAGGTGCTAAGTTAGATTATGATGATGTTACTAAAGTTGAAAATATAGAACTCGATCAGGTTGGTAATTACGGCGACTGGCGCTACGCTTTGGCCTGGACGAGTACCGACTCGCTGAAGTTTGATGGTATTTTGAAAGGATCTGCTCACGTAGATTCTAAATCTTTAGATATGACCTTAGAAGAGAGTCAGTTTTATTTTTCGGACACTTTATGGACTTTAAATGATCGTTCCAATTTTCATTATTATGACAAGCAATTAAATACCCAGGTTTATTTGGGTACTGCTTCTCAGGAAGTAGCTTTTAGTTATGCCGGAAATACTACAAATAACACGATTGACCTAGAGTTAAAGGATTTTGAAATGGATAATGTTTCGCCCTGGATATCTCGTTCAAAATCTACGATTGTAGGAAAACTGAACGGGAAGTTGAAAATTGTTAAGAATCCTCTAAAGAGTCGGGTCTATTCTGATGTTGTAACCGATCAACTTATCGTTAATGAGGAGGTTTTTGGTGCCCTGAATTTTAACCTTGATTATGATGATAAACAAGATGTGCAAAACCTTAGGGGAGTGGTTCATAAAGGATCAGAAAAGACTTTAGAATTTACAGGGTCCTATACACCCTTAGTAGATTCTAATAATTTCAGTATTGATATGGATGTTCATAATTTTAATTTGAAGCATCTGCAGGGATATTTATCTGTTGTTGACGATCTGGAAGGTGAGGGGGTAGGATATCTTAATTTTTATGGTGATATAAGTCGACCTGAGTTTGAGGGAGAATTTATCATGGATGATGTAAGTTTGTCTGTGCCTTATTTAAATGTTGACCTCAATGCTATAGGGAACACTAATATTCAACTCAGTGACAGATATATAGAATTTAAAGACTTTGACTTTGAAAGTATAGAAAATGGTCAATCTGTTGGTAGTGGAATATTAAACGGGGAGTTTATTCATCATTATTTTAAAGATTTTACGTTGGGCTTAAATCTAGAAGCAGACAGCTTACTTTGCCTAAATACCGATGCGTATGGCTATGGCGATAAAACTTATTATGGACAGGCAATTGCAAGTGGAGAAGTTGGTTTTCACGGACCTATAGACGCTATTGATATAGAGATTAATGCAGTTTCAGATAAAGGGACTACGCTTTTTATTCCATTAGATGATGAAGAAAGTTTAGATGAGTTAAGTTTTGTCCATTTTATTGAAAAAGACGAAAATGTAAGTGATACACTTTGGACGGTTTCAGAGTTCGTCAAACCTAAATCGGATGTAACGATTGATATGAATTTTGAGTTGAATGAAAATGCGAAAGTGAATATCATATTTGATGAAACTTTAGGGGATAAAATAACTGCTACAGGTAGCGGATTTATTAATGTAGGTATAAATAGTGCCGACGAAGTGTATATGTTTGGAGATTACACGGTTCGTGAAGGAGACTATTTGTTTACCCTTCAGAATTTTGTAAACAAGAAATTTGAAATTGAAAAAGGCGCTCAGTTGTTATGGGATGGGAATCCACATAAAGCTCAAATGAATTTGAATGCTCTGTATGAGCTAAATACAAACATTAGTCCCTTGGGTTATGATGGCGACAGAAATAGTGATGTGGAATGTAGAATGATGATGACAGGTGATTTACTTCAACCTGAGATAGAATTTGATATTCAAATTCCTAAAGGCGACTATGAAATAAAGAGAATACTTGAGGATCGCACCGATACAGAAGAGAAAAAAACGCAACAATTCCTATCTCTTTTGGTATTAAATAGTTTTATGAGGGATGATGAATTGGCGAATACTGATGTAGATTACTTAAGCTCTACAGTTTCTTCCGGTGCCGAGATGTTGAATAACCAATTGTATAATTGGACTTCTCAATTTTCAGATCGTTTTGATTTGGGATTGAAATATCACCCGAGTACTGGAGAATACTTAAGTAATAAGCAATGGGAGTTACTACTTAATAATATGAAGGTGAATGATCGAATTACTGTTAATGGTAATATAGGTACGCAGCCGGCGCAGAATACTACCCGTATTATTGGTGATTTTAAAGTAGAGTATCAATTAAGCAAGGATGGAAAACTACGAGTGTTAGCGTTTAGAAACTTAGAAGAAAGTTTCCAACTTGATAATGATGCGAATAATTATACAACAGGTGTAGGGCTTTTTTACAGAGATGAGTTTGATGATTTTACGGATATTTGGAACAAGCTTAGGGAGATGTTTCGAAAGAAGAATCGACCAGTAACCAATGACTAGTGATCGATTTTCCGATTGGCAGTTCTCAGTTTGTAGTTTGCAGTTCAAATCGCATGCAATTGTAAGCTGATTACAAATAAGGTATATTTACCCTCTAAGAGATTGTAGAATGATAAAAAGTATAATTCGCAAAATAGTAGACTTCTTTAGGTCGGGAAGCGATAAAAGTGTGATTACTATCTGTTTTTTGATGTCTACACTTTTTTGGTTTTTGATTAAATTCTCCAAGGAATATACTTATTACATAGATTATCCGGTTGAATTTGTAAATCAGCCTATAGATAAGTATTTTAAAGGTGAACCTATATCAGAGCTTAAGGTGAAAGTAAATGGCTATGGGTTTAATTTTTTAAAAGAGACCTTTTCTGAGAGAATTGTAGAAATCGATGTATCTAAACTTCAGCGTCAGGGGGCTACTACTTATTTTTGGTTATCTCAATCCGAACGACCTCATATAGCACGTGAATTAAATGGTTTCTCGATTTTAGAAATAGATCCTGACACCTTATTTCTAAATTTCAGTAATAAGACAAAAAGAAGTCTAGAGGTGAAAGTACCTTTGGATCTTAATTTTAGAGAGAATTATGTGCAATATGGGTCATTTAAAATAACACCAAAAACGATAGAGGTTTTTGGTCCGGCACATATTTTAGACACGCTTTCCTATGTGTATACGGGTGTTTTGAGTCAGGCTGATATTATTCAGGATATTCATGCGAGTTTAAAGGTTCAACTTCCCAATGAACTACTATCTGCAAGAAACGTAGAAGTCCAGGTAAGTCAGGACGTAGCTCGTTTTACTCAAATTAATGAGGTTATTCCTATTAAGTTGAAAAATGTACCGAAAGGGAAGGAATTAATAATCAAGCCGGCGGAAGTCGAACTGTCTTATTGGGTGGCCATGCAAGATGTTGATAAAGTGAAAGCTTCTGACTTTGAAATCTATTGTGACTATAATGAAGTTGCCATGACTCAAAGTGCTATTTTGAATGTATTTCTGGATGAAGATAAAAAGCCATCAATAGTACAAAAAGTAAAATACCATCCTTCTACTATTGAGTTTATTAAATTGAATTAATGTTGAAAATAGGTTTAACAGGTGGAATTGGAAGTGGTAAAACTACAGTTGCAAAGATATTTAAGCAATTGGGTATCCCTGTATACTTGTCTGATGATCGGGCGAAAGCTTTGATGCTAGAAAATGAGTCTTTGCGAAAATCTCTTATTGGCCTTTTTGGTGAACAGGCATATGTTGACGGGGTCTTAAACAGGGCTTACTTAGCTTCAATTGTATTTTCAAATGACGAAGCACTTACTAAGTTAAATGAATTAGTCCATCCTATTCTTCAAAAAGATTTTGAACTATGGAGTTCTCACCAACAAAGTCCATACATCATAAAGGAGGCTGCCATTCTTTTGGAAAGTGGTGCAAATAAAGGACTAGATAAGGTTGTTTTGGTGGAAGCACCAAAAGAATTAAAAATAAGCAGAGTAGTGCAGCGCGACCATGTTGAGTACGAAGATGTATTAGCCAGAATGAATAAGCAATGGACTGATTCGCAAAAAAGAGAACACTCAGATTATGTCATTAGCAATGATGAGAAATCTTCCTTATTAGAGCAAGTTTTAAAACTTCACGATATTTTTAGTGACCAGTGACCACTGAAGTTTTGAGTTTTAAGTTATGAGTTTTCCATTATCCATTTATAATTCCTAAGCTACTATAATACCTAATACTTAATAAATTAATTCAAGATTTCCTTTACCTTCTCTTACTATGGTGTACTCATCATCATCTGTGCAATTAACAACGGTTGATGCTACATTCATTCCGTAGCCACCATCGATTACCATATCGACCTGATGACTATATTTTTCATAAATTAATTCCGGATCTGTGGAGTACTCAATAATATCATCTTCATCGTGAATTGAAGTTGAAACAATAGGGCTGCCTAATTGTTTTACTATTTCTCTGGTAATATTATTGTCTGGAATACGAATACCCACCGTTTTCTTTTTGTTACTGAAAATCTTTGGGATTTTACTGGTGGCATTTAAAATGATGGTGTAAGGTCCCGGGAAAATTCTTTTTAATAGTTTGTAAGTGTGCGTACTTACTTGTTTTGCATATTCAGAAAGATGACTTAAATCGTAACAGATAAAAGAGAAATGGGCATCTTTTAATTTAATGCCTTTTATTTTTGCTACACGTTCTAATGCTTTTTTATTATTAATGTCACATCCTAATCCATATACCGTATCTGTGGGGTATATGATTACGCCACCATTTCGAAGGCAGTTTACGACCTCATCGATCTCTTTTTCACTAGGATTGTCATTATAAATTCGTTTTAGCATTATGGATTTAATCTTGCATGATCGGCTAGGAATATTTCCAATCCCTTGGTTGTAAGTGGGTGATCAAATAATTTATCTAACAGGCTATAAGGAATGGTAGCATAGTCGGCTCCGAATTCTGCACATTTAATAACGTGTTCTTCATTTCGAATCGATGCAGCCAGGATGTTGGTCTCAAAGTTGTAATTATCGAAAATGGTTCGAATACTCTTGATTAATTCCATTCCGTCTACGTTAATGTCGTCTAGTCGACCAATGAATGGAGACACATAGGTGGCGCCGGCTTTAGCGGCGAGGAGCGCTTGGTTGGCAGAAAAGACTAAGGTGCAATTTGTTTTTATGCCTTTATTGTTGAGTTCATAAATTGCTTTGATCCCTTCTTTTATCATCGGAATCTTTATAACGATGTTCGGGTGAAGCTCTGCGAGTTCGTATGCCTCTTCTAACATCCCCTTACAATCTGTGGAGATTACCTCTGCAGACACGGGGCCGTTAACCAGATTACATATCTCTATATAGCGTTGGTGGCAATTTTGTTTCCCACTAATACCTTCTTTAGCCATTAAACTC
>JANXFM010000027.1 GCA_024959975.1 Flavobacteriales bacterium | reverse complement strand
CAACCACCAACTAGCAACCAACCAACTTAGCGTCTTTTATTGCCTCTCCAATTTCCGGAAGATTTATTTCCACTTTGATTGCCGGAACCTCCTGATTGTGCGTTGTTACCCGAATTTCTTTTATCTCTTGATCTGTTAGCTCTATTGTCAGAATCGGAGGTTCTTTTTTGTGGTTTACTGTAGTTTCTTTGACCTCTTGTTGGAGCTTTTTTTGTAGGAAGCTCTTCTACTTCATCTGCAAAAGGGTGTTGAGTAACAACTGGTATTTGCTGGTCAATCAGTTTTTGAATGTCCTTCAGATAAGCTCTTTCTTCAATGTTACAGAATGAAATGGCTACCCCCGAATTTTTTGCTCTACCCGTTCTACCAATACGGTGAACATAGGTTTCAGGAATATTGGGCAGGTCGAAATTGATCACCAATTCTAATTCGTCAACATCAATTCCTCTGGCAGCAATGTCTGTGGCGATAAGAACTTTAGTATCTCGGTTTTTAAAATTTTCCAGGGCTCTTTGTCGGGCTCCCTGCGATTTGTTTCCGTGAATGGCTTCAGCTTTGATCTGAGCTTTATCTAATTGCTTTACGATCTTGTTAGCACCGTGTTTGGTGCGCGAAAAGACCAATACAGAATCAATTTCGTTTTGCTGTATGAGGTGAATAAGTAATTTCGGCTTACTATTTTTACTTACGTAATAAAGTGCCTGTTCTACTTTTTCAGAAGTTGCCTGCTCGGGTTTTATGGCCACTTTTTCAGGATTCCCCAAAATAGATTTAGAAAGCTTAACGATAGATTGCGGCATGGTAGCTGAGAAGAACAGCGACTGTCTTTTCTCAGGCAGCGCAGCGATGACTTTGCGTATGTCATGAATAAATCCCATATCCAGCATATGATCAGCCTCATCTAAAACACAGTACTCAACATCTTTTAAGGAGATGTAACCTTGATTCATCAGGTCTAGTAAACGACCGGGAGTAGCTACGAGAATGTCTACACCATTACGCAGTGCATTTGTTTGTGCGCCTTGCTTTACACCTCCAAATATGACCGTATTGTTTACATGAGTGTGCTTCCCGTATTTTGTACAATTTTCACCAATTTGAATGGCTAGCTCGCGAGTAGGAGTAACAATTAGGGCCTTAATTTTACGTCTTCCTTTTTCGTCTGTTTTACCATTGTGGATATGCTGAATGATCGGGATGGAAAAAGCAGCTGTTTTTCCCGTTCCCGTTTGGGCACAACCCAGTAGGTCCTTTCTGTTGAGTAGGATGGGAATAGATTGTTCCTGAATAGGTGTTGGATGTGTGTATCCTTCAGCTTCTAAAGCTTTTAGGATGGGTTCGATGATCCCGAGATCTTTGAATGTCATAAACTGTGTCTAAGCGGTAAAGATAATTCAAATGATTGGAATCTAATTTACAAATAACAGCTATTCTGTTTTCAGTTTAGTTATTGCATAATAATGAACTTATTTAAGTGATAAGGGGATAAAGGTGTTTTACATCCAGTGATTCATGAGGGAGTTTTCAAATCATTCTCAAATTTTCAAATCTTCAAATTTTCAAATCAATTTAAGGTTGGTCAATTCATAAAAGCGTAGTAATTTGCAGCCATGCAAGAAAAGATCCTAATCCTCGACTTTGGCTCTCAGTACACGCAGCTTATTGCGCGTAGAGTGAGAGAGTTAAATATTTATTGTGAGATACATCCTTACAATAAAATCCCTGAATTGACAGACAATTTAAAAGGGGTCATCCTATCGGGGTCTCCACATTCTGTCCGTGAAGAAAATGCGCCGATACCAAACCTGGAAGAAATCAAAGGGAAATTACCTTTGTTGGGTGTTTGTTACGGGGCACAACATTTAGCTCACAAATTCGGGGGTGAAGTATTGCCTTCAAAAATTCGTGAGTACGGTCGTGCGAATTTATCTTTTGTTGACGATTCACACCCCTTATTAAAAGGTGTTCCTATGGGGTCTCAAGTATGGATGAGTCATGGAGATACTATTTCTACACTTCCGGAAGGATATAAAATTATCGCTTCTACACATGACGTAGAATGTGCAGGTTACTACATAGAGAACGAAAACACCTATGCAATCCAGTTTCATCCCGAGGTTTATCATTCTACGGATGGTGCTACACTTTTGAAAAACTTTTTGGTCGATATCTGTGCTTGTTCTCAGGACTGGACTTCAGAGTCTTTTGTTGATACAACGGTTGCTGCCCTAAAACAGAAATTAGGAAATGATAAAGTGGTTCTTGGTTTATCGGGCGGTGTTGATTCTACAGTAACTGCTGTATTATTACATAAAGCCATTGGTGCGAACTTACATTGTGTGTTTGTGGACAACGGATTGCTACGTAAAAATGAGTTTAGCGGTGTGTTAAAGCAGTACGAGGGTATGGGCTTAAATGTTACAGGTGTTGATGCCAAGCAGCGTTTTTATGATGCCCTGGCAGGTGAGTCAGATCCGGAAAAAAAGCGTAAAGCAATTGGTAAAGCCTTCATCGATGTATTCGATTATGAGTCTCATAAAATTGAAGATGTGATCTGGTTGGCACAAGGAACTATCTACCCCGACGTTATCGAATCGGTATCGGCAACAGGTGGGCCTTCGGCAACGATTAAGTCACACCACAATGTGGGTGGTTTACCGGATTACATGAAATTGAAAATTGTTGAACCTTTAAATACTTTGTTTAAAGACGAAGTGCGTAGAGTAGGGAAGGCCATGGGCTTGTCGCAAGATTTATTAGGTCGTCATCCATTTCCGGGACCCGGTTTGGCCATTCGTATTTTAGGAGATATTACTCCTGAAAAAGTGGCGATCCTTCAAGAGGTAGATCATGTGTTTATTCAGGGATTAAAAGATCACGGTTTGTATGACGAGGTATGGCAGGCAGGAGCTATGTTACTTCCCGTGCAGTCTGTGGGTGTTATGGGAGATGAGCGTACTTACGAAAGAGTGGTTGCTCTTAGGGCAGTTGAATCTGTAGATGGTATGACTGCTGATTGGGTACATTTACCGTACGAGTTCCTTGCTAAAGTTTCTAACGATATCATCAATAAGGTGAAAGGGGTAAACAGAGTTGTCTACGACATTAGCTCTAAGCCACCCGCAACCATTGAATGGGAATAACAGATAAAAAAAAGCACTCGAAAGAGTGCTTTTTTTTTTAACAGTCCCCATAGGACGTTACATCTTATGTTTTGAATTTATTGCTTCACTATTTTCATCAGAGATGAGCTCTTATTCGATCCAATTTTTGTTTCAATAAAATACAATCCGGGTGCCTGATTTATTTCAAGATTTATACTTTTTGCGCTTTCATAAAGTTGTTCTGAGATTACCTGTCCTGAGATTGATTTTAAAGTAACGGTAACATCTTCATAGTTGTTGCCCAAATCAATAGTTACCAGTCCCGAAGATGGGTTGGGGTAAATTTCTGTAAGAAGTGTTTTATTGTTTTCAAAAGTTGAAAGATTGTTTACAGTTTGACATTCAGAATTGTCGTTTGCTGCAAACCTAATCTCAGCCTGATCCATATCTGTTCCAAAATTACCTTCATAAAATTCAACATCTTTACCTCCAGATTCTAGGTAAATGTATCTTAAGCCTGACCCGTAAGATGAAAAAGTATTGCTTGATATTTGCCAGGTAGAACTAGTAATTATAGGGTTTAATTCAGATCCATCTTCAAAAGAATCCAGTACATTTCTTAAAGAATCTCTTAGCTCTACATAAAAATAGTACTGATCATCATAATTCGGTAAGTGACCTTTGTACATTTCTTGTACATATATTTCAGGTTCAGAATCTAAATAGTTTGTTGAATAGCTTTTAGCTAAATCTATTTCCTGGCTTTTAGTTGACCAAAGAAAGGAGGCTACGAAAGCTTGCTTTCCAAATGAACTCCAATCAACGTCATATTGAGTTCCGTTTTCAATTGAAAAATTCCAACCTGTTATCCCTTTTTCAGCCCCAGGATTTTGAAGAAGATTGGGGCAATGCGTCTGTGCTGATAAAGTTGGGGATAGTAATAAAAAAAATAGTAGTGGCTTAACCATTTAGTTATAAAATTTAAATCAATATTAGGTAAATAAGTATAGAGTTATTTTTATATGACAAATGTAATTAAAAATATTTGAGTATAATTTATAAAAAAAAAGCACTCTTTCGAGTGCTTTTTTTTATGAAGTTTCCGATTATGATTTCGTTTTATCCACTTGATTGTAGATGTTTTTAATGTCTAGAACTTTTTGATTGCTAAGTAAGTCTTCCATAGTTTCTCTTTCTCTTATCAGATAATCTTTTCCTTTTAAGATGAGAACTTCTGCAGGTTTTAATCTTGAATTATAATTTGATGCCATTGAGAAGCAGTAAGCTCCGGCATTTTCAAATAACAGAATATCTTTTTCACGAACTTCATTCAGAATCCTATCATCGGCAAAAGTATCTGATTCACAAATGTAGCCCACAACAGAGTACATTTTCTTTTCACCATTAGGATTTGAAATGTTTCTGATCTTGTGATAGGAATTGTAAAACATAGGACGAATCAAATGATTAAATCCACTATTAACCGCTACAAAAGTACAGGCTGTAGTTTGTTTGATCACATTTACGTCTGTTAAAAATGATCCTGATTCACTTACTAGAAATTTTCCCGGTTCGAATCTGAGTGTAAGATCTTTTTTTCTTTTTTCACAATAGTTATTGAACAGTTCACTGAAGCGAGAACCAATTTTTTCGATTTCGGTACACAGATCATTTTCTTTGTACTTTATTTTAAATCCACTTCCGAAATCTATGGATGTAATATCCTCAAATTGATCTGCAATGGTAAAGATCAGATTAGCTACTCTTTCAAAAATATCCGCCTCAACGATATCAGACCCTGTATGAACATGAATCCCTTCAACCTTAATATTGTATTTTTTTGTTAATCGTAATACAATGGGTATTTGATGGATGGATATTCCGAATTTAGAGTCAATATGCCCCACACTAATATTATTATGACCTCCGGCCATTAAATGGGGGTTAACTCTTATGAATATTGGTGATTCAGGGAAGTTAAGACCGATTTTCTCTAAAACTGAGATATTATCTATCGTTATTTTACACCCAATATTGATGGCCTCTTTGTATTCCTCAATTGATACACCATTAGGTGTGAATATGATATCCTCAGGATCAAAACCTGCTTTTAAACCCAGTTTTATTTCTTCGATGGAAACACAATCCAAACCTGCACCCATTTCTTTAAAAAGCTTAAGGATGGAAAGGTTGGTTAATGCTTTAGCTGCAAAGTGAATCTTGAGATTCTTTACGTTAAAAGCATTTTTAAAGTCTTGATATTTCTGAACAATCACATCACCATCGTAGACATACAATGGAGTGCCATATTCTTGAGCTATACGAGTTAGGTTGTTTTTCATATTTTATTTCCTGTCGCTTTCCCATTTAAGCGAGTTAAGGGGCTGCAAATTTATAGCATTTATTTGGATTTGCAAATGCTTAAGTATGGCAATTGGTATGAGCCTTGCAGTCTTGCGATTTTGCAGTCTTTGTTCTTAAAAAAGCATGTCTCACTAAGCTTATTGAAGTGCGACAGATTTAGGCTGACGACAAGTAACTAAAATAACCAACCAATAATTATGTTCTCAGTTCTTTCAACAGCTTTCTTGCTTTTACGGTAATCATGTAAGTTTTACCATTAGGAATTACATCTTCTATTAAACAAGTAAACTCATTTTTAAGTTCCGGAACCTTATGGGCAACTTTTACTAAAAACTCCATGCTATAAAATTTCACATAGTCAGGAATTTTTTCTTCTTTCATAAGCTTTAAGCAGCAATCTATTACTTCACCTGTGTTTTTAGGATCAAAGTCTATGCTTTTTAAAATACGAATAAAACTACCTATTTGCCCATGATGTGTAAAAGTCGGGATAGCTTTTAAAATACAATCTACATTGGCTGTAATCTCTTTTTTGTATTTAGGTAAGCCTTTGTGTAAACACCATGAGGCTCGCCAGGCAACGGGGTAGTCTAGACTTAGGGCAATTTCGAAAGTTTTGTAAAAGAAATCTTTATCAGTCAGGATTTTAGCCACCAAACGATCGTTTTGGGCTTTGTTTGCAATTTTGAATTCTTCCTTCAGATCTTTCATTGTTTAAAGATAGGGTTCAGAATGAAACCGGGTAGACTTGTCTGATTATTTTTTGATGAGTATGAGTGAACACTGACTGTTGATTACTTTCTAAAAAGATTCGATTAGCCTCATTAAAACAAATTATCTTAGTGCCATAAATGAAATACGGAATTGCACATATCAGCATCATCCCCATGCGAGCTGAAGCGAATGACAGAGCCGAAATGGTTAATCAAGTTCTCTTTGGTGAGCACTACAAGCTTATTGAGAAAAGAGCCAAATGGCTTAAGGTTCGTTTAGCTCATGATGATTACGAAGGCTGGATCTGTCGCAAGCAATATTCTGAAATTGATAAGGCACAGTATCTCAGTTTATCTGAAGAAACTCAGCATTACAACTACAATTTAATTGACGCTTTAACTACTGATAAAGGTGACATGATTCCTATTGGTCTGGGTAGTACATTGCCTTTTTATGATGGTGAACATTGCCTAATCAATGGCATACGGTTTCATTTTGAAGGGGCACATAAGCCTTGTGAAAAAAACAGTAAAGCTGACATTGTAAATACAGCTTACATGTATTTACACGCTCCTTATCTTTGGGGTGGGCGTACACCTATGGGAGTAGACTGTTCGGGTTTCACGCAAATGGCATACCGATTAAATGGTAGACTGATTTCTCGAGATGCTTCTCAGCAAGTAAAATTAGGAACAACTTTAAGTTTTATAGAAGAAGCTGAGCCTGGCGATTTAGCTTTTTTTGATGATGCTGAAGGAAATATAATTCACGTTGGGATCATCCTTGAAAACAATCATATACTTCACGCTTCTGGAAAAGTACGTATCGATCGGATTGACCAACAAGGTATATTTAACAAAGAACAGGGAAAACATACACACAAATTGAGAATTATTAAGCAAATTTATTGACTTTTCTCTCAGCGTTAATACTAAATAAAATGTCATTTTTTACACTTATATGGGAAGGAATAAAAGCCACATCAATGATTGAGTGGTTAGCAGTTGTTTCTAGTATTATTTATGTAATTCTAGCCGCAAAAAGAATCATTCTCTGTTGGTTATTCGCATTTATTGGCTCTACACTTTTTGTATATCTATGCTATATTGGTCAATTGTACATAGAATCATTTCTCCAACTTTTTTATGTAGCCATGGCTATTATAGGCTGGTTAAGTTGGAATAACTCTAATTCTGATGTTCACTCCATAAAAAAATGGAGTACCAACAACCATGCTCTGAATATTTTTGTGTGTGCATTTGTAGCCTTTGTAATTGGTTTTATTTTCGATAAATATACCCATCAAGCCAATCCTTATGTGGATGCTTTTACAACTTGCTTCAGCTTATCTGCTACTTTTATGGTCACTCGGAAAATTATTGGAAATTGGGTGTATTGGATTTTTATTGATTTAGTTTCTATATATCTATATGCACAACGTGATTACCATTTAACTGCTGTTCAATACGGAATCTTTACATTATTGGCGATGTATGGTTATATGGCATGGAAAAAAGAATATAAGCGTCAAAAAGTATGCTAAGAATCGCCATTACAGGTCCTGAGTCTTCGGGTAAAACCACTTTGTGTAGTGTGCTTTCCCAACACTATAATGTTTCCTATATTCCTGAATTTGCTAGAGCTTATTTAGAGAAGACCCAGGGTAAATACAAGCAATTAGATTTAGATACTATTGCCCAAGGACAGCTAAAAAGCTTACTTTCATTTGAAGGTGAAATTGCGATTTGTGATACAGATTTTTCAGTATTAGAAATATGGTCGAAGTATAAATACAATAACGTATCAGAGATAATTCGAGAATTGGTTAATAAAGAGTTGTTTGATTTACACATTCTCTGTACTCCAGACATCCCTTGGGAAGAAGATAAGCTTCGAGAAAACCCTCATTCTAGACCGCATCTTTTTGAACTTTATCAATCATCTTTGTTAAGGAATAATAAGAATTTTATTGTGGTGAGTGGTACTCAACTAAATAGAATTGAAAAAAGTTTGCAAGCCATAGAGGAACTTATAAATCTTTGATGTAGTTTTGCATCATCTCTAGGGGTGCTGCTTTTAAGTGGCTGAGATTATACCCATTTTAACCTGCCCAGGATAATGCCTGCGAAGGGAAGTGATAAAAAAAAGTGCTAAAACTAACACCATAGAATTAGCCCCTATTCTTGGATTATATTTTAAAAATATGAAAACAAGAATTTTCTCAAAAGTTTGTGGCTTGATGCTTTTCATGCCCTTACTAGCTTTCGCTCAAAACAACATCAAGGGAACGGTAAAAGGAATCGATGGGAATCGTATTTCTGGCGTTCAAGTACAAATCCAAGAAACTTTTTTTAAAACCTACACCAACAAAGAGGGTGCTTTTGAATTTAGTAAATTAGAAGCCGGAGAATATGTGTTAGATCTATCTAGTTATGGATATTCACCATTAAGTAAAACGGTACAACTTGCAAACGGCGATCAAGAAATAACGATTGTTTTAAGCAAGTATTCTCAATTGATGGATGAAGTTACGGTTTCTGCCATACGTGCAAATGAAAAAACTCCAACCACTTATTCGGAAATCAAATTAAAGGAAATTGAGCGCAATAATTTTGGTCAAGATTTACCCTACATCCTAAATTCTACTCCTTCTACAGTTGTTACCTCAGATGCAGGAGCAGGAGTTGGCTATACAGGTATTAGAATCCGTGGTGTGGATCCAACACGAACAAATGTGACGATTAATGGGGTTCCTCTCAATGATCCTGAATCGCATGGTGTATATTGGGTAAACATGCCAGATTTATCGTCTTCAGTAAATAATATTCAAGTTCAACGTGGGGTTGGAACCTCATCAAATGGAGCTTCTGCATTTGGTGCGAGTATTAATATAAATACGAATATTATAAACAAAGAAGCTTATGGTACTTTAGACAATTCATTTGGTTCTTTTAACACCCTAAAACACACTGTTAAAGCAGGGACAGGATTGCTGAATGATAAATTTATTATTGACACTCGTTTGTCTATGATTAAGTCTGATGGTTATGTTGATAGATCGGCTTGTAATCTAAAATCATACTACCTTTCTGGAGTTTGGTTGGGAGAAAATTCAATTCTTCGTGCTGTATTATTTAGTGGGAAAGAAAAAACATCCCAGGCTTGGTATGGTACTCCAGAATCTGTGATCAATGGAAACCAAGAAGAAATCATTGCCTATGCAGATCGCAATTACATTTATGGTAGCGACAGAGACAATCTGTTGACATCGGGTCGTAAATACAACTATTACACTTATGATAATGAAGTAGACAACTACCAACAAGACCATTATCAATTGCATTTCAATCATTCATTTAATAATGATTTGAAATTAAGTACTGCTGCACACTATACAAGAGGAAGAGGCTATTTTGAGCAATTTAAGGCTGGTGAGGATTTTGACGATTATGGTTTTGCACCGATTACATTATCAAGCGACACTATCGATACCACAGATTTAATTCGAAGGAGATGGTTGGATAATCATTTTTATGGAGGTGTTTTTTCTCTTGTTTATGACAGAGAGCCACTCAGTTTAATTTTTGGTGGTGGTGCCAATCAATATATTGGTGGTCATTTTGGTGAAGTTGTTTGGGCAGAATATTCTTCAGACAGCCAAATTCGTGATCGATATTACGACAACGAAGCTGAAAAATTTGAGGCACATACGTATTTAAAAAGCACCTATAAACATGGTGATTTAACTTTATTCGGAGATCTACAATATAGACACATAGACTACACTTTTCTCGGTATAGATGATGTAAATGGATCTATTAAAGAAGTAGATCAAACTAGAACCTTTGATTTTTTCAACCCTAAAGTGGGTCTGATGTACGATTTCGATGAACGTAACAATTCCTATATTTCTTTGGCAGTAGCCAATCGAGAACCTGTTCGGAAAGATTTCAGAGAAAATACTCCTGAGAATCAACCCAAAATAGAAAACCTCGTTAACCTAGAAGCTGGATATCGTTATAAAGGACAAAATTTGATGGTGAATGCAAATATGTATTATATGCATTATACAGATCAATTGGTTCTCACAGGACAAATTAATGATGTTGGAGATTATACCAGAACCAATGTAGATATTAGTTATCGTTCAGGTGTTGAATTAGAAGCAGGGTACCGTTTGTCAAAAAAACTTAGCCTTACAGGAAATACAACCCTAAGCAATAATAAAATCAAAGAGTTCAACGAGTTTGTCGACAACTATGATGTTGGCGGACAGGATACCATTGCCCATACCAATACCGACTTGGCTTTTTCTCCAAATATTGTTGCAACTGCCGGCTTCCAATATGAGCCACTGGAAGATTTAATGATCAACTTTTCAGGAAAGCATGTGGGAGATCAATTCTTAGACAATACCTCTACAGAAACTAGAAAGTTAAATGCATACACGACCTTTAATCTGCAAATGGAATACACCCTTGAAGATTTGTTGTTTGAGGAAATGACATTTGGTTTATCGGTGAACAATATATTCAATGAGTTGTATGAAAATAATGGTTATACTTGGGGATATATTTATGGAGGAGAAAGAACAGTGGAGAATTTTTACTACCCTCAAGCTGGACGAAATTTGATGTTAAGACTATTGATTAAATTATAGTTGAAGATTGTATGATACACATAAAAAAGCCCTCCTATGAGGGCTTTTTTTATTTATGCAATCAAAAAATAAGCCTTCGAAAATCGAGGGCTCATAGTTAAGAGATAAAAAAAATTTAAATAGAGGGGTAAAGATTACATCTTTACTCAACGAATATCATTGTAGCTACGCAGGATTCAAATTCAAGTAAATTACCATCAACGATTATATAAAGAGTGTATTCAATGGTTAAAGTTTTGTTTTTAATATCAATAGATCCTTCTAGGTCAAATGCACTAGGGTGAGTGGTTGAGGGACTATATTGAATTTCAGTAGTAATACCGGTTATGGAAAATGAATCTCCGGAAACCGTAAATGTAAGATCATTGTTCTCAGCTTCAGATCGCCCGAAAGCATTAATTAAAGTAATCTCATTTCCATTGGAAGTAATAATTTGGTTGTAACTACTACCTGGACAGCTATTTTCACCAAAATAAGTACCTGCATAAAGATCTCCGTAGTACGTACAGGAGTCGTCATTATCTGTAGCATCCGGATTGTAGTTCATAGCAGAATCATCCATACAACCTAAGGTGGTGTAGGTACAAGAGCCATCATTTCCAGTAGCTGATGCATTGTAATTGTCAGCATTTACATCTGTACATCCTTCTTCCTTTTTACATGATGTGATGCATAAAAAGATGCTCAGAATTGTAAATAAAGTGAGTTTTTTCATGGTTTTAATTATTTCTTATAATTTTTATCGAGTACAAGTGACCGTCATGGTTGCAGTGATGTCGATATTTTGTAAATCAGGGATTTCTAATACATTAAGTTGTGAAGTTACCACCAAGTCTGTTTCCGTACAGGTTGCGATGTCAAAATGGGTAAGTCCATCAAATTCATCTAGAGTTCCATCTTCGTCGACAATTGTAATTCGGTCATTACTAATAATACAATTAATTGATTCAGTATCTCCATCCTCACTTATACTCATCGTAGTTTCAGTAAACACGATAGTCATATCGGTAATATCTATTGTTTCTGTTGTTATGTTTTGAACAAGGTTTAACCAGCCCTCATTCGTTGTAGGTTTGGCTACCCCATATTCGAATTCAAAATCTTCAGGACTCATCATTTGAGCAGAAGTAATAAATGCCTGAGTCATTTCTTCTGATAATTCAACTGAAACCTCAATAGTTTTTCCATTCCAGGTTCCGATAATTAAGTCGGAATAGTGGATGCAACTGGAATCGTCTTTTTCTGCTTCGGCATTGTAGTTGGTAGCCGTTTGGTCTGTACATCCTTCTTCTTTTGTACACGATGTGATGCATAATAAGATGCTAAGGGTTGTAAATAAAGTGAGTTTTTTCATGGTTTTTTTGTTCTATTCTATTATTTCAAATACATTAAAAATAATTAATAAGATAACTGAATACGTCTATTGACTATTATCATACATTTAAACATCAAACGAATTGAGTATTTGATTATTGTAAAAAAGGATTATTTTTTCTTTCGAATCCAATTGTTGTTTTCGGACCGTGTCCGGGGTAAACGACCATCTTATCATCAAGAATAAGTAATTTTTCTTTTATTGATCTTAGTAATGTTTCATGATCGCCCATAGGCAGATCTGTTCTACCGATACTTAAATGGAATAACACATCAGCTGAAAGCGTAATATTTTCCTCCTTATTAACCAAACAGATGTGCCCCGGAGCATGACCGGGTGTGAAAATAATTTCAAATTCACTAGTCCCAAATTTTATAACATCACCTTCCTCAACAAAATTTGTTACTTCAGGAGGCTCTTCTAAAAGTAGTCCATATTGACTTGCTGCAAGAGGGGCGTATTCAAGCATGGGCAGGTCTGATTTATGCATAATTGGACTCAACTGATACGTGTCTGCAACAAACTTATTTCCGAAGATGTGATCTAAATGACAATGGGTGTTAACGAGTGCTACCGGCTTTAAGGCATTTTGTTCGATGAAATTTTTGAGGATCGTATTTTCTGTTTCATCATAACAACCCGGGTCTACAATGATGCACGCTTTGGTTTCATCGTAAGCGATGTAGGTATTCTCTTGAAAAGGATTAAAGGTGAAGCTTTTAATTTTTATCATTTGATTGTGTTGATTTATACTATTGCGAAATTAATTATTTTTATCGTAGAATAGTTTAAATTCGCAAGACGAAAAGATGAAATAGGATAAATGTTGGATACCACATCAAAAATTAAGGGTTATTGTTTAATCACCGGAGCCAGTCAGGGCATTGGAAGGGCGATTTCATATGAATGGGCTTCAAGAGGTGTTTCCATTGTGGCTGTAGCCATAGATGGAGCGTCTTTAAAAGAGCTTAAAGAAGAGGTTGAATCCACCTACGATGTTTCTTGTATTACGCTAACTAAAGATCTGTTAAATCCTGACACCCCTCAGGAAGTTTTTGACTGGTGTATGGAGAATAATATTGACGTGCAGGTTTTAGTAAATAATGTAGGTTTAGGTTCGTCGGGTAGTTTTGAAGACACAAGCATAGCCTTTGATATTTCTTTGGTGAAATTAAACATCTTCCCGATGATTCAATTGACGAAGTTGTTTTTACCTGTTTTAAAGAAATTCGATAAGTCATACATTTTAAATATGAGTAGTTTGGGTAGTTACAGACCTATACCTTACAAAGCCTTGTACACAGCTTCGAAAGCATTTATTTATTCGTTTTCCAAGGCCATATCTTCTGAATTAAAAGAAGATTCGGTACAGGTTTCTGTTTCTTGTCCTGCAGGGGTTTATACCAATGCAGATACCGTAAGACGAATTAAGGTGAGTGGTACGATTGCTAAGTGGACGAGTTTATATGCAGATATGGTAGCTTCATCCATTGTAAATGGAATGCTTAGAGGTAAAGACTTAATTATTCCGGGAAAAGGAGCTAAATTGCTCAAGGTTTTGATGATGTTAATGCCTGAAAACGTTAACAGATGGATGGTTGGGAGAAATATGAAAAGAAATCGACGTGCAGTATAAGATAAAAGAAATTATTGAGTCGTCTTTTGAAAGTTTAGTAGAATGGCGAGAGCATCTTCATGCGAATCCGGAACTTTCATTCCGGGAAGAAGAGACTTCAGCATTTGTAGTCTCTCGGCTTGAGGATATGAATATTCCTTACCAAAGAGGAGTTGCCGGTACGGGTATTGTGGCTTCGATAAAAGGTCGTAATCCTGAGAAGCAATGTATTGCATTGCGAGCAGATCTGGATGCTTTACCGATTATTGAAGAGAATGAAGTTCCGTACAAATCTAAAGTTCAAGGTGTGATGCATGCCTGTGGTCATGATGTACATACGACTTGTTTGTTGGGTGCTGCTAAAGCATTGAATGCATTGAAAGATGAATTTGAGGGAACGATAAAGCTCATTTTTCAGCCCGGTGAGGAGGTTTTACCTGGTGGAGCTTCAATCATGATAAAAGAGGGGGTTCTTGAAAACCCGAAAGTAGATAAAATATTAGCACTTCATGTTTTCCCATCCATGGATGTTGGAAGGGTAGGCTTTAAGTCCGGGCAGTATATGGCTGCTTGCGACGAGCTCTATCTTACTGTAAAAGGTAAGGGAGGGCATGCTGCTTTGCCACATGAATACAATAATCCGGTAATGATTATTGCCGAGCTTTTACCAAAGCTTGAAAGTTATTTGTGTTCACTTTCAGATGGAAAATCGCCCTATATTTTTGCTTTTGGAAAAATGATGGCCGATGGAGCTACCAATGTCATTCCTCAAACAGCAAAAGCCGAAGGGACTTTACGGACTATGGATGAGCAGTGGCGAACCGATGTTCATGAGAAATTAGAGCATTTTGTGGCAGATTTTTTAAACTCTAAAAATGCAGAGGGTCAGTTGCATATTGCTAAAGGCTACCCATCTTTGATAAACGATGAAAATTTGACCAGGAGCTCTATGCAATCTGCAATAGACTATTTGGGCACTGAAAACGTTGAGGAAATGGATGTCCGTATGACGGCAGAAGATTTTTCTTTTTACAGTCAAAAAATCCCCGCTTGTTTTTTCCGTTTGGGAGTTCGCAACGAGGATTTAGGGATTGTATATGGTGTTCATCACCCAAAATTTGATATCGATAAAAATGCCTTGAAAACAGGTGCTGGAATGATGGCACATTTAGCCTTAAAAGCTTTGGACTAGTTTGCCAGATCAGAAAGGAATTTAATACGCATTAATCTTAACTCTTCTTCTTCGTAGCTACCATCAAATTCTCCTAGAGCTTCTTCTATAGAATCTGTTTCGGCGTCTTCTTTAAAGTAGTCAAAGATTTCTTCTTGCTGGTCTTCATCCAGTACTTCGTCTAAATAGTAATTGATATCAACTTTGGTGCCTGAATAGACAATATTCTCTATCTCGGTTATTAACTTAGCCATATCGAGCCCTTTGGCCGAAGCAATATCTTCCAAAGGTAATTTTCGGTCTGTACTTTGAATGATGTAGACTTTTAAGCCTGATTTATTAACTATGGATTTAACCACCATATCCTGTGGTCTATCGATGTTGTTTTCTTCCACGTAATTCGCAATAAACTCTACGAATTCTTTCCCAAATCTATTTGCTTTTCCGGTACCTACACCATTAATGTTTGTTAATTCTTCAATAGTAATCGGATATTGAAGTGCCATATCTTCTAAAGACGGATCCTGAAAAAGAACAAAAGGCGGGAGGTTTTTGGTTTTAGCTACTTTTTTGCGCAAGTCTTTCAGCATAGCTAAAAGTTTGGTGTCAAATACGGCAGATTTTACATTTGATTGGGCTTCTTGTTGTTCGATATCGGAATAATCATGATCTTCTGTAATCATAAAGGAGCCGGGCTTTGCTAAAAAAGCTTTACTATCCTCATTAAGTTTTAGAAGACCATAAGATTCAATATCTTTGGATACCAGTCCACTCACAAATACCTGACGAATTACAGCGTGCCAATATGCCGCATCTTTATTATTTCCTTTACCAAAAACGCTTAGTTTATTACAATTATAATCGTTAATCATTGCCGTCATCTTACCTATAAGTATGTTGACAATCTCTTTGGCTTTAAACTTTTCTTTACTTTCTTCAATTGCTGATAGGAGTAGAAGAACATCTTCAGTTCCTTCGTGTTGTTTTTTAGGATTTTTGCAATTATCACAGAGCTTGTTGCAAAGCTTCTCATTAAATGATTCTCCAAAATAATGGAGGATGTACTTTCTTCTACACATGGATGTTTCAGCAAAAGAAACGGTTTCCAGGAGTAATTGTTTACTAATTTCCTGCTCGGCTACAGGTTTACCTTGTGTAAACTTTTCTAATTTCTCTATGTCTTTATAGCTATAGAATGCAACACATATCCCTTCGCCACCATCACGACCGGCTCTACCGGTTTCTTGGTAGTAACTTTCTAAACTTTTAGGTATGTCGTGGTGAACGACAAAGCGAACATCGGGTTTATCTATTCCCATACCAAAAGCAATGGTTGCCACAATAACGTGGCAGTCTTCCATTAAGAATGCATCCTGATGTTTTCCTCTTGTATTTACATCTAATCCAGCATGGTAGGGTAGCGCATTAATTCCGTTTACCTGAAGTGTTTGTGCTACTTCTTCAACTTTTTTACGGCTCAAGCAATAAACAATTCCTGATTTATTAGGATGTTGTTTAATGAATTTTATGATCTCTTTATTGACGTTAATCTTTGGTCTGACCTCGTAAAAAAGATTTCCCCGGTTAAAAGAAGATTTATATAATTGGGCATTTTCCATACCCAGATTTTTCTGTATATCTTCCTGAACCTTTTCAGTTGCTGTGGCAGTAAGTGCAATAATAGGTGATTTACCTATTTTTTGAAAAATGCTTCTTAGATTTCTGTATTCCGGGCGAAAGTCATGTCCCCATTCAGAAATACAGTGTGCTTCATCAATAGCAAAAAAAGAAAGTTTTACAGATTTTAAAAAGTCAATATTCTCCTCCTTGGTTAAGGATTCCGGAGCTACATATAACAATTTGGTATGTCCTTGCTTGATGTCTTCTTTAACTTTTTGAATTTCTCTTTTGGTAAGTGAGGAGTTTAAAACATGGGCAATACTATCAGTCAGAGCAAAACCTCTTATTGCATCGACTTGATTTTTCATCAATGCAATTAGTGGAGATACGATAATAGCGGTTCCTTCACTCATAAAAGCAGGGAGTTGGTAGCATAAAGATTTACCACCTCCGGTAGGTTTAATCACGAAAGTGTCCTGACCATTTAATAAGCTTTGGATTACTAATTCTTGATTACCTTTGAAATTTGAAAAACCAAAATACTTTTTGAGGGCAGTGTGAAGTGTTTGATTAGTTTCGCTCATGCGCTGTAAATTCCCGAAAATTGAGTTATTTTGCAATAAATAAAGAAAACACAAACTTCTGAATTATCAAAACAATAGCATTGAAATCTTCGAAGGAAATTATAGAAATAGCTAAAAAAGTTATCAATGAGGAATCTCGTGTAATTGCTGAGCTTTCCACTTTAGTAGATGAGCAGTTTAGTGAGGCTGTGAAATCGATTTACCGATCGTCCGGAAGGTTGATAGTTACTGGGATAGGAAAGAGTGCTATCATAGCAAATAAGATCGTTGCCACCTTAAATTCAACCGGGCAGCCCGCTATGTTTATGCATGCCGCAGACGCGATACATGGTGATCTGGGTATGGTTCAAACGGATGATATCGTCTTATGTATTTCTAAAAGTGGAAGTACCCCTGAAATTAAAGTACTTATTCCATTGATCAGGAATTTAGGGAATAAGCTCATTGGGATGACCTCTAATAAGGATTCTTTTTTGGCAGAACAGTCTGATTATGTTTTTCATGCCTATACTGAAAAAGAGGC